>NZ_JBBAXC010000025.1 GCF_037120725.1 Bacillus spongiae | reverse complement strand
AATCCCATTGGTCCTTCTAGATATTCTTTAACAATGGTTAATTTTAAATCGTCACTATATTTTGCCATACAAAAACACCCCAAAAATTAGTTTTTAACTCTAACTTTTGGGGTGCAGAACCATGAGTGGTTTTTTATTTCGTTAAGCTATAGGGTGTAGCATTTAATCTATTTAAAATTTCACATAAATTAAAAAACTTACATTTTTACGTATTAAAGGTATAATTTAGGGAGTGTTTTTGTTGTGAATGACCGATTTACTTTACTGGAGGGGTTCTGAATGAAAAGATTTATTTATGTTTTTTTTCTTCTATTCGTAATGGTGCTATCGGCATGTTCGAATGATGAAGGAAAAGAAAGTGAAAAAAAAGAGGAAGATCAAAAAGTTGATGTAGATAAAGGTCTTTTAAATGTAGAGGTTACGCTACCGTCTACTATGTTTGAAGGAGAAGACATTGATGAGGTAATGGCTGATGCAAAAGAAGAGGGAGTCAGTGAAGTAACAAAAAATGATGATGGTTCCATTACATTTAAAATGACGAAGTCTAAACATAAAGAAATGATGGAAGATATAAAGGGAGAAGTTACTCAAACCGTCACTGATACTAAAAACAGTGAGGATTATGTATCGATTAAAGATATTACGTATAATGATAGTTTTTCAGAATTTACAATGGTTGTAGATAAAGCTTCCTATGAAAACAGTATGGATGGGTTTGCGGTATTTGGCCTAGGTATATCAGGAATGATGTATCAATTGTTTGCCGGGGTTGATTCAGATAAAACAAAGGTAACGATTACGGTAAAAGATGAAGCTACGGATGAAGTAATAAATGAAATGATTTATCCTGACGATATGGAATAACCGGAAAATTAACGAGTAAATCTAGTTATCTAATAGAGATAAGTGGATTTATTAAAATGAGTGGTAATTTATAAAAAGATAATCTTTTGCAATGAAGTTTGATTAAAAATCCTGTTGAAATATTAGCAGGATTTTTTTATTCAGAAAGAGGTCAATGTTTTGCTCCTTTGTATAATGATTAGTAAAGTCGCTTCTTTTATTTAGGTCAATTATTTTGTTTATTTCATGGAGTACTAAAGCGAGCAACCCTAATTGAAATAAACTAATTTTCTATAACAATATTCAACTTCAATATATTAAGATAATTATAGTTATAATGAAATAAGAATAAAAGAAGTCAAAATACTAATAGTGTGGTGGAAAAGTTGATTAAATTGTTTATATGGATATGGGTAGGATTTACTTTACCTATTAGTTTATCTATTATTTTTACGGTACTTAAGCCAATTGTAATTAATGATACTACTGGTGTTAGTATGTTAGCCATTATTATTATAGTAGGGCTTGTAGATACATATTTAGGAGTAAAGGTATTCGAAAAGCAAATCCAGCCGAGGTTAGAAAAAAGAAAGAAAAAAGCTATTTTCCTTAACCATCCAGCTAATTAAGGGAAAGCGGAAGCTTCCTATTGTTGTTTGGTATCGTAAACATGACTACCACTATATACCATTATATTTTGAATTATTTATGGGAGTGTAAACTTTGTTTCTTTTTCGAATAATGATATATTCTTTGGTTATCGGAACCATACTCTTTTTTACAACAGCCATTTTACCAGAGACTAAACCATTCAAATCAATGAGCATTGAAATTCCAAAGTGGTCGTTTATGATCTTAACGTCAATTTTTATAATAAAAATTAAAGACAAATGGTGGATAAAAGCAATATCAGTATTATTTAGTCTCGTTGTATCAATTGCCCTAATTGTTATATTTATACCTTAAAATTATCGAATATTCTAAATGGGTTGTATTCAGGAGTATGGGGTGGGCTTTTTGTTTGAGATAAGGGAGAATATCTTGGAGATATTAGGATTAACAGTAAAAAAGAAGTTTACCTAGTAGACAGATTAATGAAATGGGGAAGGAATAGGCACAAATATGAAAAAATTTTCTACAGGAATTATTTTTAGTTTATTATTATTAACTGTTTTTTTATTATTAAGAAATGGAATCGCATTATGGCCTTCTTTTCTTTTGTCAGTCGTTTCCTCTGCCATTGTTTTTATTTTTTTTATCAAGAAAAAGAAACTTGTCAGAAAAGATATATCATTGATTTCTTTAGGTGCAGGAATTCTTTTTACCATTATCGTATCGATAGGTATTGTATTATTTCCATCCGGACAGGTAAGGGATTTAGGAGACATATTGATGCCATATATCAATGCTGTAATATTTGGATTTTGTACAACAGTTGTTTTTATACTTTTAGGCATAACTTTTAATAAATATTAAACTTATTTCCAAACAGGGAGCGGTGAATAGACTTTGTCATTTCACTCGTTTTTATAGAATTAATGGAATTCTTGTTAAGACACCTTTATTAAACTAGCAGAAAGGATTTAGGAGGCATAGTTAAGTCTTCTATAGGACTCAAAGGCCTTACTTTTCGTGCACAGAAACCGATGAATGGACTATAGGTGCAAGACTATATTTTGTATGGCCTAGTATTCAGCTATCAGGAAATTTAATGGAACAAACACTAAAAAAGGATCTCCCAGACGAAGATCCTTTTTTAGTGTATAGAGATTACAATATAAAAATTACTTTCAGTCTGTTGTTTTGTTAAAAGAACGATGTATCTTTATTTTTTTATAAACAATTGGGTCCAGTAGTGTCCATATGCGCCCCCTTTATTATAGCCCACTCCTATGTGAGTATAGGTTTGGCTTAATATGTTTTTACGGTGATTCTCACTTTTCATCCAATCCTGCACAACTTGAGTTGGTGAGGTTTGACCAGCAGCGATATTTTCTGCAGCTGCTTTGTAATGGACATTAAAGTTTTTTAACATGGTAAAGGGTGAACCATATGTAGGACTAGTATGTGAGAAATAACCCTTTGCACTCATGTCAGCTGATTTGTACCTTGCTACACGATCAAGTTGCCAGTCGCCTTTTAATGCAGGAAATCCATATTTGGCTCGCTCGATGTTTGTTAAGCGAAGAACTTCTGCTTCTTCCGATTTTGTTGCAGTAAAGGTTGGGATGGTAATCTTTTGCCCGGGATAAATTAAACTAGGATTTGAGATCTGTGGATTGGCTTCAATAATTTCTGATAATCCAATTTGATACTTTTTTGCTATGACCCAAAGGCTGTCTCCTTTCTGAACATAATAGGTATCTTCTGCAAAAGTTACCTTTGCTCTCACTAGACTAAAGGATAACGACAAAAAGATAACGGAAATAAATAAGAGAATGTTTTTCATATTTATAACATGCCATTTGGTTTATAAATCTATTCCTTAATGATTGTTTTGGTGAGAGGGAAGGAGGAAGAAAGAAATAAATAATGTTGATTAACGCGGTTGTAGTGCGATTGAAAGTAAACGTGTAAATAATCATATTCCTATTTTTTCTACATATAGTGAAGGGAGGAGGGGGAAGCATGCATCAAGTTCCTATGTTTGATTTAGACGCGTTAATGGATATTCGGAAGAAAGCAGACAGCATCTCTTATTATTGTTTGAGCAAGCGAAATGGGCATGACGTACATCAATTAAAAGCCGCCTTAGATCATATGAGTCGTGCTCTAAGTATGTTTGCCGAGTTAGAAATTCAGCGAATGAAAGATGAAAATATTAGTTATGATCCACAAAGCTATATTAAGGGAAGGTTGAACATCGCTGTTAAGTCTGTCACAATCGATGAGAACGATTCCTATTCAGCGTAAGGAGCAGCTAACTTTGTTAGGTGCTCGTTGTTATTTAAAAGGTGGTTCGTTTACGGCAAAGGCTTATGGACAGTAGGAAGAATAAGATCTTTTAAACTAGAAAAAACACACTAAGCCAAAGCCTAGTGTGTTTATACTATAGATCTTCTTTTTAAAATGGAACGGTAAATTACAAATCCGATGATAATGACAACCGCAACAGTCACGGTAACAATTGTGAAATTGTTTTCAATAAAGGGCCATGCTTGTTCTCCAAGCGTGATAATGAGTGCGGCTTCTAAGAAGAAGCGAATTCCTCTACCAAGCAGAGACCAAAAGAACAAAGTGGAAATCCTCATATTTGAAACACCGGAAAACACAGTAAAGACTTTATACGGTATCGGTGTGAAGCCAGCAATCAAAATCGATAATGATCCGTATTTCTCAAAGTATTCTTCCACTTTTACAATAACCTTTTCAGATACAAATCTTTGCAAAATTGGGCGACCTAATTTCTTTCCAATAAACCAACCGAGAATTGCACCAAAAGCAGAGGCGAGTGTCGTATATAAAGCGTATAACAAGGCACTATCAGGGTTAGCGAGTGCCAGTGGGATCAGCACTACATCTGGGATGATGGGGAAGAAAGAGGATTCAGTAAATGATACAAGAATCAATCCCCAGACCCCATAATCTAGTAACCATTCTTCTATTGCAGTTAATATGGAATGTAGCCATGCAGACATTGTTTAAGACTCCTTTTTCCGAATTCAAGTAATTAAAAGTATACCATTAATAGCAGTAAACGTCATATTTTGATGTCACGCTACTATTTCTCAGGAAATAGGTCGAATGCTGTAGTCTACATATTTTCAGGTGCTTTAATCCCGAGCAGTCTCAACCCTTCGGCTAGAACGGTAGTAAACGCTGATACGAGGGTCAAGCGATACGTAAGCTGAGCATCCTGTTCAAGGATCCGTACTTTCCCATAATATTTATTAAAGGATTGAGCGGTTTCAAATAAGTATTTAGCTAAATAATGAGGAGATTGAGAGGCTTGTGATTGGTGTATTATCTCTGGAAACGCATGTAATTTCTTTACTAAACCCCAACTTTCATCATCATCTAGCGCTAATATCGTTTCTGTTCCTGTTTCCCCTTTTCTTTGTAAAGAGCTTGCTCTTGCAAATGTATATTGTAAATAGGGGCCGGTATCTCCTTCGAAAGTCAGCATATCTTCCATTGAAAACTCGACCGAGTTTGTTCGTTCATTTTTTAAGTCGTGATAAATTAACGCTCCAACCCCAACCTGTTCAGCAATCTCATTTGCATTCGGTAGGTCTGGGTTTTTTTCAATCATATTTTTATGAGCAAGCTTTACCGCTTCATTTAGCATATCTTCTAGTAAAATAACATGTCCTTTTCTTGTAGACATTTTTTTGCCATTCTTTAAATAAAGACCAAAAGGGATATGGTGCATGTTACTTGCCCAAGTAAATCCGAGCTTGCTTAAGACGGCAAAGACTTGCTGAAAGTGGATACGTTGTTCTTGTCCAACGACGTAAAGTGCTTGTGAAAACGAGTAAGATCGAAAGCGGTCAAGAGCTGCCGCAAGGTCACGTGTTGCATAAAGTGTCGCACCATCTCTCTTTTGGATTAAGCATGGTGGGAGTGCTTCTTCTGTAAGTTTAACCACCATGGCACCGTCGGATTTAACAAGGATGTTCTCTTCCTCTAGCATTGTGATGACTTCATCCATTTTATCGTTGTAATAGGATTCCCCTCGATAAGAGTCGAAGGATATGCCAAGTCTAGTATATAGTTGTTGGAAGGCTTGTAGAGACTCCTTACGAAACCATCCCCATAGTTGAAGATACTCTTGATTTCCATCTTCTAAACTCTTAAATACCTCCCTTGCTTCGTCTTCTAATTCTGGAAATTGAGAAGCTTCAACATGAAATTTAGTGTAAAGAGAGAATAACTCATCGATTGGTTTCTTCTTTACCGTATTGCGGTCCCCCCATTTTTTATAAGCAACGACTAATTTCCCAAATTGCGTGCCCCAGTCACCAATATAGTTATTTTTCACAGTTTGATAACCACATTTTTCTGCAAGTAGACTTAAGGAATTTCCAATGACAGTTGAGCGTAGATGGCCCATTGAGAAGGGTTTGGCAATATTAGGAGAAGACATATCGAGTACAATGGTTTCCCCTTTTCCAATGGTAGAAGAGCCATAGTTCGACCCCTTCGATAAAATATTCAAAAGGATATCTGTGCTAAGAGTAGCTGGATTAAAGAAAAAATTGACGTAAGGTCCGATGTTCTCCACTTTCTTAAAATAAGGAGATCGAATGGCTTTTGCTAACGATTCAGCAATCGTGACAGGTGATGATTTCAAGTGGGCGGCCAATTGAAAACAAGGAAATGAAAAGTCACCATGATGAGCATACTTTGGTGTTTCAATTAGTGAGGTAATTTCTTGTTCGGAAACAGCTCTTGGAATATGAGGTTGAACACTTTCACTTATTATTTTTTTAAAATCCATTATGAATCCCTCCTAATAATAAAAAGCCCGCCTCTAAAATAAGAGGCGAGCTTTCGTCGCGGTACCACTCTTGTTCCCACTTACCGTGGGCACTTCAAAACGATAACGGTAGAACCGATCACTCTTACTATTTTCAGAATGATGTCTCTGGAGTGCGCTTCACTTTAAAGGTTCCATCAGGCTTCCACCACCCCTGACTCGCTTTAGGTTATCCTTAAAGCTACTCTCTCCTTCACGGACTTTATAATATTATGATTATTATACACAATTAGGAAATAGTTGCAAGCGTATTTTTATGTCATAGAAATAATCTCTCAGCCATTCTATTTATGTGTTAGGTCTATGAATATCCTTATGAATGATATACCAAAACACTCCAAGATAGGACCTTGAAGTGTTTCAACGTATTTTATTCATCATTTTCTGACGAGAACATATAGGTTCGGTGATAGTATTTCATACTAAAGACTAGACCGAGTGCAAGCATATTTCCCATTAATGAGCTTCCTCCGTAAGAAATATATGGGAGAGGGATTCCTGTAATAGGCAAAATTTGAACCGTCATTCCGATATTTTGAAATACGTGAAATGTGATCATGCTAATAATACCAGCAATAATGTAGACGTTGAATGGTTGTTTCGTTTCTAAGGCTACTTTTGTTAAATGATAAATAAGCAAGAAAAATAAACTAATTACGAGGCTTGCACCAATAAACCCATATTCTTCGCCAATGATACTAAATATAAAATCCGTGTGGCTTTCTGGGATGTAAACTTCCCGGTCTTGATAGCCTTTTCCAGAAATTTGTCCTGAACCTATCGCATTTAACGATTTGACAAGGTGAAACCCTTCTCGGTCCTGATAACTATAAGGGTCAAGCCAAGAGTAGATTCGACCAAATTGGTAGGATTGAACACCGAAATACTTCTCTAATATTTCTGGTTTCCAAATGGCGAGAGACAAAATACTACCTCCAACAACACTTAAAAAACTGAAGATGGGGACAATAATTTTCCATGAGATGCCTGAAACGAAAATAATGCCGGTAACGATGGCTATTAATACTAAGGATGTTCCTAAATCAGGCTGAAGCATAATTAAAGCAAGCGGCACAAGCGAGGTAATACAAATCTTCACGAGTAATAACATATCTGATTTTAGTGTTTTGTTATCATATACTATGTGATGGTTTGAGATGAGCCGGGCTAGTGCGACGATTAAAAAAATTTTCATAAACTCTGAAGGTTGGATCGTTCCAATTGCTGGGATTTGAAACCAGCTTTTTGCTCCATTTTTGACAGGAGCAATGCTTTCAGGAGCAACAATTAATAACAAGAGTAAAAAAATACCGATACCGTATAAATACCAAGCAAGTCGTTTATATTGATCGGGATCAAAAAAAAGTGCGGCACCTATAATTCCAAAGCCGACTACATACCAAAAGCCTTGACGTAGTACAAAATTAACAGCATATTGATCGGTTGTTTGGGCGCTTGAAATGCTCATTGCACTAGCAGCAAAAAATAAGAGGATGATGAGCAGTAATCCCCAGTCAAATTTATCAGAAAAACGATGGCGATTGTCTTCCATCTATATCACCTGTTCTATATATATTTCTATGCAGTCAAAAAGCACTGTATCTATATAATCTAACAAAGAAAGAACTGTGAAACAATGAAGATATTTGGAAGAAAAGTGAAAGCCCTCCTTTTTTTTGTGGAAGAAAGCTTATTTTGCTCTTTTGACCTCTACGTAAGAAATATGATGTCCTTCCATTTCCAACGCTTGAAACTCATAGCCATCCTCTTTAATAACGTCACTAGGTTGCAAGTCGTATTTCTGGGTAAGCATCCAGCCACCGATGGTATCAACGTCCTCAGCTAGTAAGTCTAAGTGTAATAATTCATTGACTTCTGAAATTAACAGCTTAGCATCGAGAACGTAATGTTGATTCCCTTTCTTTTGAATAAGGGGAATTTCATCAGCATCGAACTCATCCCGAATTTCGCCTACAATTTCTTCAAGAATATCCTCCACTGTAACTAAACCGGCAGTTCCACCATATTCGTCCATTAAAATGGCCATATGCATTCTTTCTTTTTGCATTTTAAGTAGCAGGTCATGAATGGGAATAGTCTCAATGACTGTGATAATGGGTTTAATATAATGGGACAATAAATGTGGCTTCTCTCCCTGCTGCTGTATGCTGTCGGTTAATACTTCTTTAATATTAATGACGCCAATAATATGGTCTTTTCCTCCTTCAGAAATTGGGTAGCGTGTGAACTTTTCAATACTGGCTGTTTTTAAAATGTTCGCAACAATCGTGTCCTTTTCAAAGCTGACCATTTCTGTTCGAGGAACCATAATTTCTTTTGCCACACGGTTGTCAAATTCAAAAATCCTATTAACATATTTATATTCTGATGAATTAATTTCCCCTGATTTATAGCTCTCGGAAAGAATGATTCTTAACTCTTCTTCTGAATGCGCCATTTCGTGCTCAGAGGCAAGATTAAAGCCCAATAGACTTGTAATAAAGCGGGCAGAACCATTTAAAGCCCATATAAAAGGGTACATTATCTTATAAAAAACGATAAGTGGTTTTGATAATGCTAAGGAAACCGCTTCTGCTTTTTGAATGGCAATTGTCTTTGGTGCTAATTCACCGATGACAACATGCAAAAACGTAATTAAACTAAACGCAATGATAAAAGAGAAAGCCTCCGCCATAGAAGGATTAATCTCAAAGTGCTCGAATACAGGGACAAGGATATCTTCAACAGTGGGTTCCCCTAGCCACCCTAGACCAAGGGCGGTAATGGTAATCCCAAGTTGTGAAGCAGAGAGATATCCATCAAGATTAGATATGACTTTTTTGGCTGATATAGCCTGTTTACTACCTTGATCAATTAACTGATCAATTTTAGATGAACGAACTTTTACAATAGCGAATTCAGAAGCCACAAAGAAGGCAGTTAAGGCAATGAGTAATACGACGAGAAATAAGTTTATCCAGATCAATGAGCAGTTCTACCTAAGTAGAACCAACACCTCCTATAAAAAAATACTTTCCTCTATTTTTATGAACCCTTTTATATCAGTACTTTATTTTCATTATTGTTTGCTTTCCATACGCCCCTTATTCCTATAGATAACAGTCAAATGAAATATCAGGAATTGCATTAAAAGGCATATAATGTGCGAGTCTATAGAGGTGATGATAAACTTTCTGTAGGCGTATTTCGTTCTCTTATATTATTCACGATTTGTTTAGGTGATTTTGGGAGAATTTGATAGAATAGAATGGACGAAAGGTGGAAGAAGAGGTGAAAGTGAACGAAGTGATTTCAGACTTTCTTTACATACATACAAAATCAGCAGAAAACTATGCCCTGTCATGTGGAATTAGCTTTCAAGAGTTTGCTACTGTTTTTTCCGAGGAGTTACAACATCTTTTATTGCTCCAACATCCTGTAGATTTTCCCTCGTTTCATTTTCCAACCCGTTTTGATTATGTTCAAAAAGAAGACTTAGCATCTTTAGTCACGGATATAAAAGAAAATAGTGATTTTTCTTGGGTCGACTTTGGAGATCTAGCAGGGTTAGACGAGCTAACTGGTGAGGAGATTGGACAATTATTATATTTTGCCCATATGAAAAAACCGCTGTATTCCCCACTATTTAATCGGCTTAACAACCACTTTGCGTACCTTTCTTATAATGAAGGGTTAACGACACAAACGTATTATCGTGATTTTAATCAATTTTATTCCATGCTGTCTACTGTGATTGTGAATAAATTGGTTATGCATAAAAAAGAAAAGAAGTTATTTTCCAAAAAAACGATGAAGGTTGCTCCGATTCCCACTGAAATTCTTAAGCATTTAGAGGAAAAACTGAATGAAGGAGTAGCCTTTTCCCTTGTGAAATCGGTAATCAGTAGAGGGAAAGTACAGGTCCCCTTTTGGATTATGGGAGACTATCAAGATTTAAATGAAATGAAAGAAGATTTTGGAGAAAAATCAAGGCGAAATGCCTCCGGAATGCTAATGTACGATCGTCGTGAAAAAGAATGGCAGTTGTACTTTAGTTAAATGATAGGTGATGGAAACCCCTCTATTTTATTAGAGGGGTTTTAAATAATCGAAGAAGAAGGACTTATTTGAAAAAATTCATCTTCCCTTCATAATCCACAATTGCTTGTTGATAGATTATTCTTCCTGTGATTAAGAAAGATTTAAGATTTAAGTAAAAGAAATGTAAGCTAGACGACAGAAGAAGGTTAGAAAGATTATGTAAAGTATGAGTATAAACATGAGAGGAAGTTGTTAAATGAAAAAAAATTGGCTTTGGAGCGTAGTCTTTATTTTTTTGTTAGCTGCGTGCTCGTCAGAGAGTATTGAGAGTAATATATCGAATCAAACTTGGGATGAAATTGAAAGTGCTGGAAAAGAAACAAAGGTTCGTATGTTTATGTGGGGCGGTGATGAAGGAATAAACCGATATATGGATGAATATGTCGCGCCTCTTCTTAAAGAGAACTACCAAATTGAGTTTGAACGTATACCAATGGATACACCCGAAATTCTTCAAAAGCTCTCAACTGAAAAAGAAGCTGGAAAAGAAAAAGGAACGATAGATCTTATTTGGGTGAATGGTGAAAATTTTAAAAATGCAAAAGTAAATGATCTATTGGCTGGTCCATTTGTAGAGAAGCTACCGAATTTCACGGATTATTATGATGTCGACAGCTCGGCCTTTCAGTATGATTTCGGAACAAAAACAGAAGGGTTTGAGGCACCATGGGGGAAAGTACAGTACGTATTTTTATACGATAGCGCTCTTGTATCAAAACCACCCTCAACATTTCAAGAGTTAACCGAATGGATAAAAGATCACCCAGGGAAATTTACGTATCCAGATGCAAATGATTTTACCGGGAATGCTTTCTTACGACATGTTCTCTATGCGTCAGCAGGGGGATATCAGGAATTATTAGAAAACGGATATTCAGCGGAATTAGCAGATGAAAAGAGCCAAACTATGTGGTCAACATTAAAGGATCTTACTCCTCATTTATGGAGACAAGGAGAAACGTACCCTAATTCTCTAACAGAGCTTGACCGCTTATATAGTCAAGGTGAGGTGTGGATGACGATGGGCTATAATGAAGCGCGAGCAGAACGGCTAATAGCGGATAAGGTCTTTCCAGAGACTACGAAATCCTTTGTACTCGAGGATGTAGGTTCCATCGGTAATACGCATTTTTTAGCCATTCCATTTAATAGCCCAAATAAGGCAGGTGCGATGGTTGCGATAAACTTCCTGTTATCACCAGAAGCACAATTAACAAAGCTTAGCGAACAGTATTGGGGAGAAAGCACCCCTATCGCACTAGATAAATTACAGTCGGATAATCAAACAGCATTTGAAGAGGTAAACCGTGGAAATTCAGTGCTTACGAAAGAGGTACTCGACGAAAGCTTCGTTCCAGAAATTGACGCAGGTTATGTCGAGTGGATAAAGGAGAAGTGGTTTGATGAAGTGGTGGAAAGGCAGTAATCGTTTACTGCTCCCAGCTTTTATATTTTTATTCTTTATTGCAGGGTATGGTTTTTGGCAGGCATTTTATCGCAGTGTTCATGGAAAACAAGGGATTACGTTTGAGTATTATCAAGTGATCCTTGCTAGTAATGAGTTTATCGAATCACTTGTCTATAGTGTAACCATTACACTGATTTCGACTTTAGTATCTATTATAATCGGCCTTCTTATTACTAGGAGCTTTGCTCCTTATCTCTTTCAAACGTGGGGGAAGTTGTTGATGTGGCTTCCGATGCTGTTCCCTCATTTTGTAGGAGGGTATTTAATTATCTTGTTTTTTAGTCAAAGTGGCTTGCTGTCACATGGTGCCTTCTTATTAGGCTGGATTGATGAACGAAGTCAATTTCCTATTCTTGTTCATGAGAGTAGAGGAATTGGGATTATTTTGACTTACATTTGGAAAGAAGTACCTTTTGTAGTATTAATGCTTCTCCCTGTATATGGCATGCTTAATCCACAGTATCGCGAGGAAGTGCAACTATTAGGGGGCGGGAAAATTGAAATGTTCCGGATGGCGGAATGGCCTTGGGTGCAGCCTGTACTATTAGAAATTGGACTTATTCTATTCTCCTTTATACTAACAGCATTTGAGGTACCGTTTCTCTTAGGTGTGACGTATCCAAAGATGGTGTCAGTGCTAGCGTATGATTGGTTTTATAGCGGTCAGTGGAATGATCGTCCCCTTGCTTTTGCGACCTTAACATTATTGACAGTAATGACAGGATTAATTGCTTTTATCTTAATTCGTATTATTCAACGAAAACGCTGGCTCGTTGCCCATGGGAAAAGACGGTGAATTAACATGAGAAAAATATTATTTGTTTCGATTGTCAGCTTTTTTTGCCTTATTCCGCTTGTTGCTTTAGTTCTAAAAAGTGTCACATCCGCCTTTAAATGGGGGAATTCATCACCATTATCCTTTCACCTTAGCGGATGGAAAGTGTTGATAAATGACTCAACTATTCTCCATGCCATGTTGATTTCATTATGTATAGCCTCTCTTGTGACAACTCTAAATCTTGTGATTGGGATTTCAGCAGGAAGAGCGCTCGCTTTTTATTCTTTTAAAGGAAAGTCGGTTATTGAAACCTTCTTATTGTTACCACTTTTTCTACCGACCTTGGCGGCAGCAATGGGGTTGCATATTTCGATGATTCGGTTAGGGCTTGCGGATAACTGGGTTGGGGTCAGCCTTGTTCATCTCATTCCTACAGTCCCTTATGCTATTAAGATTTTCACTTCTGCATATGAAAGACTCGGTCAGAGAATGATTGATGAAGCATATTTGTTAGGTGGAAATGCATTGCATGTGTTTAAATCTGTCGAAATTCCTAGCATGATTCAGAGTATACGAAGTGCCGTTTTTTTAACATTTGTCATTAGTTTAAGTCAGTATGTATTAACAGCTATTATCGGAGGTGGAAATGTGATTACGCTATCAATTATTTTTTACCCTTTTACTCAAAGTGCAAATGATACATTGATGGCAGCATTTTCATTAGTTTTTGCCATACTGCCATTAATCGGGATAGTTGTTTTTGAAATTCTTATCAGACTGGTTTTCCGCATTCCAATTCGTTTAAGGAGTAGTGTAACATGACAGCATATGTCCAGCTGCAGGACGTTACGAAAGTATTTCGATATAAAACAATCCTGCAACAAATATCTATAACGATACAAAAAGGAGAAATATTGGCGCTTGTTGGCCCTTCTGGTACAGGGAAAAGTACTTTATTACGTTGTATAACAGGGCTTGAATCCTTTGATTCTGGTCGGGTATTCCTTGACGGTAAGGAAGTGCATAAACAAAAGCCTCAGAAACGTGAAATGGGAATGGTCTTCCAGCAAGCTCTTCTTTTCCCTCATTTGACCGTCATCGAAAACGTCATGTACGGCTTGCGATTAAAGATAAATAAACAGAAAGCGAAAAAGGAGGCCCGCTATTTTTTAGAGAAAGTAGGTCTGGTAGATTTTGTTAATCATTATCCGAATGAATTGTCTGGTGGGCAGCAACAACGTGTAGCACTAGCTCGTTCCCTTATTTTGAAACCGAAGCTTTTACTATTAGATGAGCCTTTCTCTTCCCTTGATCCAGATCTTCGCCTTTCGATGAGGGACTGGGTTCATCAATTATTAAAAGCAGAGGATGTAACCGCCATATTTGTTACTCATGACTTGGAAGAAGCGATGGTGATGGGGGACCGCATAGGCATTTTACATGAAGGACGACTTCAACAAATGGGTTCATCTAAGGAACTTTATGAGCAGCCCAAAAATCCATTTGTGGCAACCTTCTTTAGCGAAAAATGGGTCATCAATGAGCAGCAGTATGTGAATTTGCCGAATGTATATTTAACAAAACAGCCAAAAGAAGGTAGCGCGATAGTGGAGCTAGGTGAAGCAGTCGTAAAAGGCTACTCCATTCAACAAGGTCAAGAAATTATTCATTTAGATTGTAAAAATAGCTATAAAGCTCATGTGTCTTTAGTAAATCCATTAAATGAAAGAGTTAATTTATATACAACATTATATATGTATACCAATCAGCGAGATGTTCAGTTATTTAATCAGAAAGAGGAGGGGTAAGATGAAAAAGGGAGCATTAATGAAAGTTGCCGCATTTATTTTAGTGCTATTATTGTTACTTTGGTTTAGCGGTTCTTATATTAACGTTTCACCACAGCAAATTCGTGACTGGATTTTAAGTTTTGGGTGGATTGCACCAGTCATATTTATCGTGATGTATTCTGTCAGACCGATCATTTTATTTCCTGCATCTGTCTTAAGTTTAGCAGGAGGATTAGCCTTTGGAACATTTTGGGGATTCGTATTTATTTTTATCGGGGCACTTGGAGCAGCTTCGGTCGCTTATTTTATAGCAGCGACTTTTCAAAACTCATTTATTAAATTTGAACAATCAGAAAGAACGCAAATGATTCGAAAAAAGATGGAGGAGAACGGGTTTTTCATTGTTCTATTATTACGTTTTCTCCCGTTTTTAAATTTTGATCTGATCAGTTATTTAGGAGGCCTAGCCTCCGTAAAATACAGATCTTTCTTATTAGCTACAGGACTTGGAATAATTCCTGGTACCCTTGCCTATAGCTTCTTAGGTTCGAGCCTAGTCTCAGGTAATAAAACGATTATTTTCATTGCAGTGGCTCTATTTCTAATCGTTTTATTGGTGCCAATTATCGCTAAAGGAAGAGTGAAGGAACTATTAGGTTTATCCTCAAAAAAATAATGAACATAAAGGTGGTGGGAAATCATGCTAGATACACATGCTCGAAAATATGTACAGCCTATGATACAAAAATCAGCAAGAGTAAGCTTACAGTTGGGGATGACGGCGAATCAAATGACAGTAGTGGCTTTTATTATCGGGGCGAGTAGTGGTGTGTTCTATTATTTGGAACAGCCTATCGTGGCGGTTATCGTTCTTTGGTTATCAGGATATTTAGATGCGGTAGATGGTACGATGGCTCGCCTCACAAAGCCAACACCTTTTGGGACAGTAATGGATATAACCTTTGATCGAATTGTAGAAATTAGTGTGATATTAGGAATTGCTGCATTGCACCCAGAGGCGATGTGGGCGTTGTTATTACTAAGCGTATCCATCATTATTTCCATGACTATATTTTTAACCGTTGGAGCCATTTCAGAAAAGCAAGGAATGAAATCATTTTATTACCAAGCCGGTTTAGCAGAGAGGACAGAAGGGTTTGTCCTATTTTCATTAATGATGCTCTTCCCTGATTGGATTATATGGACGACACTCCTCTTTTTCACCGTAGAGTTGTTCACAGGTTTTCAACGTTTTATGGAGGCTAAGAGGTTATTGACAGAAAAGGACGGTGTGACAGATGAAGAAATATGATTTAGTGGTAATTGGTGGGGGAGCAGGTGGCTTAACAGTCGCATCAGGTGCTGCTTCATTAGGCGCGAAAGTGGCATTAATTGAAAAAGGTGCTGCACTTGGTGGAGATTGTCTTCATTACGGTTGTGTACCTTCAAAAGCATTAATTGCTGCCGCTAATGATGTACATTACTTACAGAAAACAAATGACTTTGGTTTTACGGTTTCTGGAAAAGTTGACATGAAAAAAGTAAAAGAACGGGTAAAACAAGCGATTCAACACATCCAAGTGCATGATTCAACGGAACGCTTTGAAGATATGGGGGTGGATGTGTACTTTGGTGCAGCAAAATTTGTCGATTCACACATTATTACCATTGCTGATAGGGAGAGAGTGTATGGGAAGCGAATTGTTGTTGCAACAGGTTCGCGCCCAATCGTTCCTTCTATTCCTGGATTAGATGAAGTAGGGTATGAGACAAATGAGACCATTTTTGATCGCGAAGAGCTTCCAGAGACAATGATATTTATTGGGGGCGGTCCTATTTCGTTAGAAATTGCCCAAGCTTATTCACGATTAGGGACACAAGCAATTGTTTTAGAAAGAAGTGAAGCGATTCTAGGGAAAGAGGATGAATCAATTCAACGATTAGCCATTGATTTTCTTTCAGACGAAATAGATATTCGCCATCACGTTTCGGTGAAGGAAGTGAAGCAAGATGGTACCCGTAAAGTAGTTATTTATGAGAAGAACGGGAAAATTGAAGAGGTCATTGGAGATGAGCTATTCCTTGGTGCGGGAAGAAAACCTAACACGGATCAATTAGAAGTAGAAGTAGCGGGTGTAGAGGTAAACGAGCGAGGCTATATCGTAGTTAATGAAAGACTACAAACCTCTGTATCTCATATTTATGCGATTGGTGATGTAAATGGACAGTTTCCATTTACTCATGCAGCAGGTATGGAGGGGAAGCTCATTGTTCAAAACGCTGTTCTCGGTTTAGGCCGAAAAGTTTCCTATGACCGTTTACCGTGGACAACGTATACATCACCTGAAATCTTTCATATTGGAAAAACCGAAAGAGAGGCAAAGGCAAGCGAAGGTGAAATTATGGTTTTTCAAAATGGATTAGAAGAAGTGGATCGGTTTGTTGCTGACCATAATGTGACGGGTACCGTTAAAATTATTACAAATAAAAAAGGAAAAATCCTTGGTGCTCATGCGATAGGAAAGGGAGCTGGTGATTGGATGCAAACCGTCATCTTTGCAATGGAAAAAGGGGCAAAGATAGGAGATTTATCGACAATGGTCTATCCTTATCCAAATCAAGCAGCTGCCATTCAACGAACTGCGGATCAATACTGGCGTGAAAAGCTATTTAAAGGGAGCTTGCCAAAAATAACAGAAAAATATATTAAATGGTTCCGTTAGAGCTCGTCTAGTACTTCTTTAGCTTTCTCGGCATGCACATACAAGTGTATGCCTTTTTTTATAAGGCCTTCTTTTTTCAGTAGGCTCATCAAGCTGCTGGTCGTTTCTCTCGTAGAGCCAACCATATGGGCGATGTCTTGATGGGTTAGCTTTAGTTTGATTGATTGCCATTCTTTTTTACGAACGCCTGTTTTTTCGCTTAATTTTAATAATAGAAAAAGAATACGATATTTCACATCTGCTAAGGCAATTTTTTCACTTAGGCTATAGATTTCATTAAGCCTTGTCGAGAGAATGTTAATAAATTTCAAAGCGATGGCTGGGTTTCTTGTTAGGAATGCTTCAAAATCTTCAGGATGAAGTACACATAAGTATGTATCAGTCATTGCTTCTGCATAAATATCGTTATCCGTCAAAGTGAGCGTGGATGTTTCGCCAAACACATTGCCATCTGTTAGGACGTCTACGGTAAACTGTTTCCCAGCGGAGTTCATTCTGTATAATCGAACTTGTCCTTTTTTTAATAAAAAGAATGATTTTAAAGGGGAAGAAGGTGATAATATGAGCGATCCCTTTTTTAATGGTTTCATATCTGTCATTTCTTCGATTTTCATTAGCTCTTCTTTTGGTAGCTCGTCTAATAAACTAATTTGAGACAATAAAAATAACTTTTCTTCCAACAATAACACCTCTTTTTTGTAAGCTGTCTTACGGAATAAATTTATTAAAATCGATAGAGTAATGACTAGAGAGGAGGAACTAAAATGGCTGTCCTACTAACTATCCAAGGTTGTTCCCGTTGTGAACAAACAAAACACCATTTAAAGAGCATTGGAATACCTTTTACAGAAATAAATGTGATAGAAAAGCCAAAAGAAGCGATGAAGTATGCCACCCCTTCTCATCTAATTGTACCGGTCTTATTGAATAATGGAAAATCCTATTCATGGCAAGAAGTGATGCAATTAGTCTAAAACCACCCAATCATAATCTTGTAATATAGCTTCTTTTCTCCTATTCATTACTCCTTATCAATAAAGGGACCGTTCCTTCCGCAGACTGAGCGGGGGGATTTTCTAAAATGTATAAAGAATTTTTTTCCGCTCAGCCTCGATATTTATCCATAAACCGTCTATCAATAAAATTTTTCACAAACCATGCCCACTTCCCATGAAAAGACCACCTACCATAAAGGAAAAAACCTTCTTTAAACCCGGTGGACAAAATAGCTAAATCCGCCTTTTTTGGCGTGTAGGACTCTAATGGTTCGTCAAAAGCAAAGCTCATAATATTTCTAAATAAGATAGGACCTTGACGGACAGCATTAACACCGTTTTTCGGCATATCTTTCTGATCAGAGATGGTGATGCAATCTCCAGCACCAAATATATTAGGGAAAGCTTCCGTCTGTAAGCAGGAATTAACGAGTAAAAAACCAACTTCATCTGTGGGAAGCATAGCTGATTTGATTAGGTCTGGTGGGTGAGGACCTCCTAAATACATAATCGTATCAAAATCAATTTGACTCCCACCCGCTGTATATACGACGCTGTTATCCACTCGTATTGCTCGGTCCTTTACTAGCTTAAGGCCCTGCTTTGAAGCGAGCTGTGTTATCTTCTGAGATGTTTTCTCCCCAGCGCCTTTTAGTAAAGGAGCTGAATGAAGAAGGGTGACATCAGTACGAGAGGAGTATTTTTTTTGCCAGGCTAAAAGTGAAAGAGCCATTTCAATCCCAGCAGCCCCTCCACCAATTATTACTGGGTTTGTAGCTTGCCGGAGTGTATGAATTTGATCAGGAAATTTTTCATTAGGTTTAATGGCTAAATTCTCATTAGTTAACCCTTCAATATTTGGCGATTTATTAGTCGATCCGATATCCAATGATAAAATATCATAAGATATCACTTCACCGTTTGAACAAAGAATTTTTTGTTGGATGGGGTCGACGGAGAGGACCGTGGCTTCTACAAATGTCGCATTGGAGTTAATAGCAAGCTTTTCTAAATCAATATAAGTATCCTCTTCTGCATATAGCCCTTCCGTAAATCCTGAAAACATACCAGAATAGTACTGCTTTTTGGAGTTCGACAGTAATATCCAATTCATTTGAGGGTGCTTATGCTCTTTTAGCATTTTGACACAGTAGACGTGTGAATGGCCACCGCCAACGAGTACAATTGTTTTCATTCGTATGTAGAACCTTTCGTAATATAATTCTGTTCATTAGCTCTTTTTTTACTTGTCATGACGCCATTCTTCGCGAAGAACACCCATTCGAATCGAATCATAGTATTCTCCGTTATGGTAACGGCACTTCCTCATTCGACCTTCAAGCTTCATTCCAATTTTTTCAGCAACTTTCATCATTCGGTCGTTACCAGACCATGTGGTGATACCAACACGGGCAATTTCATACGTTTGGAATAAATAGTCTACCCAAATTTTGAGTGCTTCCGTTCCATAGCCACCATTCCGATAGTTTGGGTCAAAAATTGTAATTCCAGCTTCAAGCCAACGTGATGGAATATGCTCCCAATAAAAAGAAACGGTGCCAATAAGTTGATTATGTACGTAAATTCCTAATTGGTCTGGAGTCGGTGATGATAAACTCTCTTCGCTGCTCCGGAAGAATTCGTCAAATTCTATTTGTTTATGTTCGAAATAGGGGGCATCCCACTTTTTCCATTCTGGTTTTTCAACACCGTATTTAAATTGGTAAAGCAGTGGTAAATCTTCCTGGGTTAATGTTTGTAAGCATACCTTTTTACCTAGTAGTTGCATTCGTTCCTCCTAGTTTTTCCATTTCTATTTAAACAGCTTTTATTTGAGTTTGACTAAAATTGGCGGACGTACATAAAGATGCGCTGTCCTAGGGGGATTGCTTTGAAAGCGGAGGGATTGTTAAATAGTTAAGACAATTTGATTATTATTATTTTCTCTCATTAAAAATGCTTCCCATCTAATTTTGGTCCATTTTGGCGGATTGTATAGAGAGTGTGTAAGGTTCTCGTTTTATCTTTCTCGTGTTTCCAAAAACGATTTGGTTATAAGATCTAACGCTTAATGTTTAACGGTAGTCCCCTCGCTTATTCTCGTTCTAAAACTCTTTGAAAATATACTATTTTATCTTATAGTAATATGTTTTATTTGTCATGATTTTTACCATGCAAAAACATAATCAAAAAGAGAGAGGAATAGAACAACTAATGGACAAGAAAAAAGACAAACACTATAAACAACTAGCGATTGTTAGTCTTATCATTTGTATTATGCTTTAGGTACCAAATATTCTTTGTTATCTCTTTCGTTTTTTGGGGATGGTGGCGTTTGTGGCTTCAATTGTCGATTTTAGTGAGAAGTGTTATTTTGATTGTTTTACATAGTAATATGTTTTTTCGCTTTTATATTTTATTGAGTCTAGGTTTAAGCAAGAAAAGAAATATATTAATGTGGATAGATTTTTTTGTTTTGTTGAAGGGCGGTACAACTTTTTTGAGCGTATGACCAATTGGAAGTGTAGCAAGGAGGGGCTTGTGAAAAACGCTTTTTAAGGGTATCTTAACAATTATGTAGCGAATGAAATGTAGGTACATAAACTAAAAAAAGAGGGCGTATGTCACATAGATCAATACGCAAGATATAGAACATGATAATATAGATATATCTTATATAAGTAACTGGAGGGCAATTATGAAAACAAGGCTTTGTTTATTATATGGTGGAAAATCAGCGGAGCATACGGTTTCATTAAATACTGCCAAAGCAGTGATTAAAGCAATGGACCGAGATAAATTTGAAATTCACCCAATCTACATTACTACCGAGGGCCGCTGGGTGAAAGGCCCACTTATAGAGGGACCTGTTGAAGAAATAAAAGCATTGCAATTTTCAGGAGATGAAGTGTCTCCAAGTGAACTTACCCCTGCGATGACCTCTAGTGATGGAAAGAGCGGATATGACGTTGTTCTCCCGCTTTTACACGGACCGAATGGAGAGGATGGAACCGTTCAAGGGATGCTTGAACTGCTGAATATCCCTTATGTCGGCAATGGAGTGTTAGCTTCTTCTGCTGGAATGGATAAGGTAATTATGAAAAACATCTTCGCACAAGCTGGCTTACCTCAAGTAAACTATGTTTGGTTCCTTCGTAAGACGTGGCAGAATGATAAGGAATCGGCCTATGGACTGGTAGAAGACAAAATCGGGTACCCATGTTTTGTGAAGCCAGCAAACTTAGGGTCTAGTGTAGGAATCAGCAAAGCGAACAGTCGTGAAGAACTAATAGCGGCATTTGAAGAAGCGTTTCGTTATGATCGTAAAATTATTATTGAAGAGGGCGTTATAGCTCGAGAAATTGAATTAGGAGTGATTGGAAACGATACTCCGGAATGTTCTGTAGCAGGAGAAATTGTCCCAAAGAAGGATTTTTATGATTATAAAGCGAAATATGAGGACGGCAATACAGCGTTAATTATCCCAGTTGAATTACCAACAGCAGTTTACGAGGAGTTGGTCGAAAAAGCAAAGGTTGCATTCAAATCGCTTGATTGTTCTGGTTTAGTTCGCGCTGACTTCTTTGTCACAAAGAATCATGAGGTTTTAATTAATGAAGTAAATACGATGCCTGGCTTTACACCGGTTAGTATGTTTCCATTATTATGGAAGCACACAGGGGTGGAGTACCCAGATCTAATCGAACGTTTAGTATCGTTAGCGCAAGAACGTTATGAGGAAAAACAACAAATTAACCATACATTTTAAGTAAACAGGATTAGGAAGGATTCCTTTCCTAGTTAAGAAAGGACAGGAAGGTAGTTTAAGTGAGTTTAGTATGTCGTTCTATTTGAATGAATGGACCGGGATTCAAACTGTTTATACTCCCTGCTTTTAGACTATACAAGCCGTAATGAATACGTGATGTACCTGGATGGTACTATTCCTACCTTTCAGAAAAGGAGATATAGAAAGCATGATTAAACGTACGCTAAAACAAATAGAGAATATGATTACAGTTCAAAATGATTTATCTACGTTCAGCTCTTTAGAAATTGAGGGTGTATGTATTGATTCTCGGCGGATTGAAAAAGGGAATTTGTTTATTCCTTTTAAAGGCGAGCGTATGGACGGTCATGAATTTGTTCATCAAGCTATTGAGGATGGAGCCAGCGCGGCATTATGGGAAAAATCAGCAGGAGAGCCTCCAGCCAATTTACCTATAATTGTTGTAGATAATAGTTTACAAGCATTACAGGACCTTGCACGTTCGTACCGTCAACAATTGAATGCGAAAGTAGTGGGGATTACGGGAAGTAACGGTAAAACGACAACAAAGGATATTGCGGCTAGCCTGCTTTCTTTGCAATACAAGGTTCAAAAAACGGAAGGCAATTATAATAGTCACATTGGACTTCCATTAACCATTTTAGGAATGGAGGAAAACACGGAGGTTATGGTCCTTGAAATGGGTATGAGTGGAAAAGGCGAGATTGCGGAGCTTACTCATATCGCATCACCAGAAGTCGTTGTCATTACGAATATTGGAGAATCTCACTTACAAGATTTAGGGTCAAGAGAAGGGATTGCACAGGCAAAACTTGAAATTATTGAAGGGTTAACAGAATCAGGGTTACTTGTATATTTTGGAGAAGAGCCTTTATTAGTGGAGAGAATACGTTCATTATCCATTAGAGCTGAGACGTTTGGAAAAGAAAAAGGGAATACTATCTTCCCAACAAGCTTAGAAGCTAATCAAAAAGGGACGTTTTTTTCAACCAATATTACGAAAAACCAGTCTTTTTTCTTACCAATATTAGGAGAACACAATGTGCTTAATACGATGGCTGCAATGTTAGTAGCGAAAGAATTGGATGTTCATTTAGAACAGGCTCAGCAAGCCTTGGACAATGTTCGTTTAACAGGGATGAGGTTAGAAACGGTAAAAGGTGCGAAAGGTGAGACGATTATTAATGACGCTTATAATGCGAGTCCAACTTCCACGCGTGCCGCGATTGATCTTCTTGCTTCCTTGAAAGGGTATCATCAAAAAGTTCTTGTATTAGGAGATATGCTGGAGCTAGGGACTGAAGAAGAAGCCTTTCATACAGAAATAGGAAACTATATTCCGCTTGAAGAAATCGATTATGTCATGACATATGGACCTTTAGCTGAAAAACTTGCTGAAGCTGCTAATATGAGGGGACACGGAAAGGTATTTTCGTTCCAAAATAAAGAGGAGCTTGTTCAACGAATGAAGGAAACAATACAGTTCGGTGATGTCGTTCTTTTCAAAGCTTCCCGTGGCATGAAATTAGAAGAAGTGGTAGAAAAGCTAATGTAAAGGATAGGTCTTCGCTTTAGTAAATTATTTGGATCAAATGACCAATAATATTAATAAGGTTTCCCAATTTCCTAGTTATCGTTGGAAATTGGGAATTTGTCTGTTATTTTATCCGAAAAGTGAAAGAATAGAGTGTAAACATTTTGCGGGTGATAACATGAAATGCTGTTTATTAATTCATGGATTTACAGGAAGTCCATATGAAATAGAGCCATTAGCAACGTACTTAAAGAAGCAGTCAGATTGGAAGATTGAGGACATTACTTTACCTGGTCATGGTGAAATATTAAAGCTAAACGGTGTAAAAGCAGAAGAGTGGATTAGCCATGCAGAACAAGCACTCGTTACCCTTTTAAAGGAGAATGAAGAGGTTTATGTGATTGGATTTTCAATGGGAGGAATGATTGCGAGTTACTTAGCCGTTCATTACCCGGTTAAAAAGCTAGTTCTATTAAGTGCAGCCGCATTTTATGTTAGTCCTAAGCACTTCCTTTCGGATATAAAAGAAATGATTAAGGATGGATGGTCAGGAAATCTTCAAGGGAATGAATTATTTAAGCGATTAAGGAAAAAGATAAAGTATACACCTTTATCGGCTACCGTTGAATTTCGTAAAGTTGTGTTGAAGGTGCGTCCCCTGTTGAATCAAGTGAGCGTTCCTACGTTTATTGCGCAAGGAAATTTAGATGGAGTTGTTCCTCCTAAAAGTGCCAATTATTTATATCGGGAAATCGGTTCGAATCGAAAAGAGCTCTTCTTTTTACAAGAGGCAAAGCATGTCATTTGTCACAGCAAAGGTGTTGAGGAATTATTCCAGCGGGTATGGTCTTTCTTGAAAGAATAATTGGGAATTATTCCTCAAGATTGAAATCCACTTTCATTAGTGGTAACATTATCTTAACATCGTTCGCATTTTTTTAGAGCAGACTCTTCTTCGGAAGAGTATATTTTTTTGTGGATAAATAAATCCCTTATGCGTATAAGGAAAACGCGGTTTTTAAATAATAATTAGGTATTGGCTCGACAACGCCGGGTTCTCCCTATTTTTAAAAATGTAGACTATGTCGAGATAACATATAGATTTGAATGTTTATTAAAAGGAGAATGAGAAATTGACAAAGTTTTCAGATTTACAATTAAGCCCATTAACGCTTAAATCAGTAGAGAAAATGGGTTTTGAAGAAGCAACCCCAATTCAGGCAGGAACGATTCCATTAAGTTTGGAAGGTAAGGATATCATTGGTCAAGCGCAGACAGGTACGGGAAAAACAGCTGCATTTGGAATTCCATTGATAGAAAAGATTAACGAAAAAGATGCGAGTGTACAAGGTCTTATTATTGCACCGACACGTGAATTAGCGATCCAAGTTTCGGAGGAGCTTTATAAAATTGGTCAAGATAAACGTGTACGTGTCTTAGCGGTATACGGCGGTCAAGACATCCAACGTCAAATTCGTTCAATGAAAAAGAGACCACATATTATTGTGGGTACGCCAGGTCGATTACTCGATCACATTAACCGTCGAACTCTTCGCTTAAATTCTGTTCAAACGCTTATTTTAGATGAAGCAGATGAAATGCTAAACATGGGATTCATTGAAGATATTGAATCAATCTTGAAAAATGTCCCAGAAGAACGTCAAACGCTATTATTCTCAGCGACAATGCCTGGTCCAATTCGCAAAATAGCGGAAAACTTTATGAGCAACCCTGAAACGGTTAAAGTTAAGTCAAAAGAAATGACAGTTCCTCATATTGAGCAGTATTTCGTTAAAGCTCAAGAGAGAGAAAAGTTTGAAGTTCTTTCCCGCTTAATTGACGTCCAATCGCCAGAGCTTGCTATTGTATTTGGTCGTACGAAGCGTCGTGTAGATGAAGTGGCTAAGGCATTATCAATGCGTGGATATTCTGCTGAAGGAATTCACGGAGACCTTAGTCAAGCGAAGCGTATGTCTGTTCTACGCCAATTTAAAGAAGGTCGTGTAGATGTATTAGTTGCAACGGATGTGGCTGCACGTGGGTTGGATATTTCAGGTGTTACACATGTTTACAACTATGATATTCCTCAAGATCCGGAAAGCTATGTTCACCGTATTGGTCGTACTGGACGTGCGGGTAAAGAAGGAATGGCCATGACGTTCGTAACGCCACGAGAGATGGGTTATTTACGTATCGTTGAACAAACAACGAAAAAGCGAATGACTCCGATGCGTCCACCAACATTAGACGAAGCGTTAGAAGGTCAACAACGCTTAGCGCTGGATCGTATTGCTGAAACAATTAAGAACAATAATTTGCAAGAATATGCATCCTTAACAAATGAACTATTGTCTGAATATACTCCAGAGCAAATTGGAGCAGTATTATTAAAGATGTTAACAAAAGAGCCTGATACAACACCGGTTAAAATTACCGAAGAACGTCCTCTGCCATCAAGACGTGACCATAACGATAAACGTGGTGGAAATAGAAAAGGTAAAGGCGGTCGAGATGGCTCTCGTCGTGGACGTCATTCAAATAATCATAGAGATCGTGATAATTCAAATCGTCGTCGAAGAAGAGAGAGAGACTAAGCTTAGAAAAAGCTGTTGACTATGTCAACAGCTTTTTTGTTCGTTTGTCGTGCTTATATGTATATTCAACCTTATTGAGTTGGGTGATTTTCTTCTTTACATAAAACCATTCTCAATGAAGCATGCCTTCGGTGGATATACTAAGGAAAAAGGGGGAAATTTCATGACTATTGTTAGACTAGGTTACGTAGCAATGAGTGTTCATTTAAAAAATGCATCACCTTCCCAAACGATGACATATAAACAATTTTCTTCAATTAAAGATCGAGGAGCTGCAATTCAAAAGCTTGAACGTATTGCAATATCGAATTTAGAAAACTGTTTGCGCTTGTTAAAATATAATGTTGAAAATGAAATTGAATTTTTTCGATTTAGTTCAAAATTAATTCCACTAGCTCTTCACCCTAATCTAGAAGGGTGGAGGTATATGAGTGCGCTAAAAAAACCGTTTGCGGAAATTGCGGAGTTTCTAGCGCTTCATCCCATGAGAGTCGACTTTCACCCAGACC
This sequence comes from Bacillus spongiae, assembly GCF_037120725.1. Lineage (NCBI taxonomy): Bacteria > Bacillati > Bacillota > Bacilli > Caryophanales > Bacillaceae > Bacillus > Bacillus spongiae. The sequence continues at coordinate 12,026 of NZ_JBBAXC010000025.1, read as the reverse complement.
ATTTTGTTGTTCTAAATGCTATAAGGGAAGAGGTTTTAAAAAATAGTTTACTTCAATTAAAGCTCCACGAACAACTATTAAAGGCAATGAGAATTGATCCAACCCATCGGTGTGTACTTCATGTTGGAGGTGCGTATGGTGACAAAGAAAAAGCGCTTGAACAGTTTATCCACAATTGGGGAGTTATCCCCCAGTCGTTACAGAAAATGATTATTCTTGAAAATGATGATACCACCTTTTCTATGACGGATGTACTTTATTTATGTGAAAAGCTTGGTATTCCTCATGTGTTTGATTATCATCATTATTTAGCTCATCACGATGACCTCTGGGAGGATCATTGGGATCGAGTGGTTGCTTCTTGGTCCCAATCTCCTGTCCCACTAAAAATGCACATTTCTTCTCCTCGATCACCGAGTAAGTTTCGAGCTCATGCTGACTATATTGAAGCGGATACTCTATTAACTTTTTTGCAAAAAGTTAATGGGAGTGTAGAGAGAATAGATTGTATGATTGAAGCAAAGAAAAAGGATGATGCATTATTTAAATTAGTAAAGGATTTAAAAGAAAACGCTGCATTAAAGTGGTTGAATGCTTCCACCTTTATAATAAATCATTAAAGAATGAAATAAGTATTAGAAGGGTTTTCCATTATAATTAAAGAGAGATTATAATAGTAAAGAAACTTCTTATTCATTGAAACGTAATAATAATTAGAGAAAGCGATGATGCAAACATTTTTAGGTAAATGCTTCTACTCGGAAGGTGAATAGGGGAAAAGAGAGTTTGGGGTGAATGTGCTTAAAAATCACGTTTTTCTTTTAGTGAAGAAGAAAGTAGGGGAGAGATGATGGAGATTCAAGAGCCTAATAAAAGAATTTCTATGAAAGCGCTCACTGTTTGGCGGTTTTATGGTTTATTCCATTCCTTAGCAGTAGCTGCTGGAGCGGTGGTGTTTTCAGCTGTTACCTTGTTCTTAGATTGGTCAATGTGGTTAGTTCTAATAGCTGTCATAGCGGTATTGGGATATGCCGTAGTTTTTATATATCTAATCCCTAAAATCCGTTTGGAACGTTGGCGTTATGAAGTGAGAGAGCAAGAGATAGAACTAAAGCAGGGAGTTTTTATAATCAAAAGAACGCTAATTCCGATGATTCGTGTGCAACATGTAGATACTGTTCAAGGGCCAATCTTAAAAAAATATGACCTTGCGACAATTACAATATCCACAGCAGCTACACTACATGAAATCCCAGCTTTAGAAATGCTTGAAGCAGATCAGTTGCGTCATTCCATTTCAATGTTAGCGAGAGTAGCCGAAGATGATATCTGAGCCAAAGCGTCTACATCCAATGGCGGCTGTATCTAATTTCACACAACAATTAAAGGGATTTATTCTTCCGTTAGTATTTGCTCTCTTTATTAATGGGGGAAATGAAAATTCCTTTTGGGATTTCATTCCGCTTATTTTTATCGGGGCGATATTATTTGCTTTGCTCATTGCAGGTGTATTGAAATGGTTCCGTTTTACGTATCGAATAGAAGAAGGAGAACTTCGAATAGAATCGGGTTTATTTGTAAAAAAGAAGCGATATATACCGTTTGAAAGAATACAAAGCTTGAATTTTTCGGAAGGAATTTTACAAAGGCCGCTTGGGTTAGTAAAAGTAAAAGTCGAAACGGCCGGGGGATCCGATTTGGAGGCTGAAGCTGTGTTAAGCGCCATTTCTACAAAAGATGCAGAGGAGCTTCAGCTAATTATTAGGGATGCGAAAAGAGGAAAAAACATAGATGTAGACGATGCCTCTATCCAATCTTTCGTTTATAAGATGACTTTTCGAGATCTTTTTCTCATGGCTCTTACATCAAGTGGCGGTCTGTTTGTTTTGGGGATTTTTTCGGGGATTTTTACTCAGTTTACTGAATTTATTCCATATGAAGCCATATATGAACAAGTAGAAGGCATTGTTCGAAGTGGTGTTGTGTTTATTTTATTTGTAGTGATTTTTGTTCTACTCGTTACTTGGTCCTTATCAGTAATCGGAACGTTTCTTGTTTATGGACATTTCACTGTTGTAAAGTCAGGGGATGAGATTTTAATCTCAAGAGGCATACTGGAAAAGAAAACATTGACAATCCCTTTAAACCGAATTCAAGGTATACAGGTAATCGAGAATCCGATTCGTCAATGGCTAGGTTTTGCCGCATTACATTTGCATAGTGCAGGTGGGTCTGCTTTAGACCAAGAAAGTATTAACATTAAACTATTTCCTTTTATAAGAAAAAACAAAATAGCAGGCCTTTTAAAAGAGCTGATTCCTTCATATAAATTGGATGCTTCCCTGCATCGTGCCCCGAAAAGGTCGATACGCCGGTATATGGTGAGGGAGTCTTTTATAGTAGTAATCCCAGTGCTTGTACTCTCAATTGTTTTCTTTCCACTTGGGTTTTTCTCGTTTGTTCTTTTCCTTTTAAGTGCTATTTGGGGGTACTTAAAATATCGTTCAGCGGGATGGCATATCGATAACAATCAATTCACCTTACAATACCGGAAAATGTCTAAGCACACAATGATTGTTTTAAAGAACCGAATTCAAAGTTTTGATCAAACGCAATCATGGTTTCAACGAAGGAATCACCTTGTTTCTTTTGCTTTGACGATCAAGTCAGGGGCCGGTCCAAAGGTTGGGAAAGCTTTTTATATGAATGAACAAGACGGAGAAATGATAAAAAAATGGGTTAAACCTGAAAGGGAGTATAATTAAATAAAACCTTGCTGGTTTTCAGCAAGGTTTTATTGAAGTTAGGAATCATTAGACTGTATAGATTGTTTATCGTCGTATAAATAAAAGATATCCGAAGCCAAAACCACCTAGAAGGCCAAAGAAATGAGCGATTAAGTTAATATTAGGTTGAAAAACAGATAAGACTAATCCAATCAAAACAATTGGTAAAATTACTTGTTTCATTTCTTGTGTTACGGCGTTTTTTTGTATGAAAATAAAGGCCAAGTACGCTCCGAAGAGGCCGAATATACTGCCGCTAGCTCCTACGTGAATATAGGTGGGTGGTTCAAAAATATAGGTAGCTACATTTCCGACAATGCCAGCCATTATATATAAAAAGCTGAATTTCCATTTCCCAAAAAACTCCTCTAACGGTGGAGCAAAAATAATAAGGGAAATAGAATTAAATGCTAAGTGAGCGAACCCTAAATGAACAAAAATAGGGGTTATGAGTCGCCACCATTCACCTTGGGTAATATAAATATTAACTCCTGCTAACTGCTCGAATACCCAGTAATTAGGGAGGAACGGAATGAGTGTTAATACATATAACGCGATGTGAATAGCTACAAGTATAGATATGATAGGATAGCTACGTATATATTGTGAAAAGCTTTCTGTTCGAACAAACATATATTTCACCTCATCGATTAAATTCCATTAGTTATTGTATGTACCATATCATAAATATAGAAGGAGGAACAGAGATGATAGTAGGAATAGGGCTCGATATGATTGAATTAGAGCGAATAGAAAATTTAGTAACGAGGAAACAGAAATTTGTTGATAGGGTATTAACAAAAAATGAGAGAAAAGAGTTTTCAAGTTATGAAGGGAGGAGGAGCATTGAATTTATAGCGGGACGATTCGCTGCAAAGGAAGCTTATGCAAAAGCAAAAGGGACTGGGATTGGTAGTCAGTTATCATTTCAGGACATTGAAATAAGAAAAGATACAAATGGAAAGCCTTCTATTATGGAGGTCCCTCAATCAGCCGATTTTTTTGCTCATGTTTCTATTACACATACTGAGAAAATGGCTGCTGCTCAGGTCATTATTGAACGTCTGAAATGAGAAAAGGTACAGAAAAAATATAAGAACTTTTATACATCTCTCATAAACCCTAAGGTTGTCTCATATATTCATAGTGCAATAGGAGAGACAAGACGGAAGTATTAACAGATAACGGGAACTGAAGCATCCTTCTTTAAAGAAGGGAACGTTTGCACATTTAGTATCGGAAATCTCTTGATCCTTCTGTCTGCTCCTCTTCCTTAAACGTAAATGACAAAAAAGGGGTTGGGAATATGAGAAAAGGTTGGTTCGTGCTGATGGTTGCATTTTCCGTTTTGATCCTTGCAGCCTGCGGTGCGAAGTCACAAGAGGATGTGACCGAGGAATTAAGCGCGAAGCTTGACGACATGGAAGGTTATAAAGCATCTGCCCAAATGACGTTGCAAGTAGGAAAGGAGCCTCAAACATATGAGGTAGAGGTTTGGTATAGTAAGCCGAAACAGTATCGAGTTCAATTGAAAAATGTTGAGAAGGACCAAAGTCAAATTATACTACGTAATAAAGAAGGGGTATTTGTCCTCACTCCAGCCTTAAATAAAAGCTTTAAGTTCCAAAGTAATTGGCCAGAAAACAGCTCACAAGCCTATTTGTTCGAATCATTAGTAAAGGACATTCTACAGGATAAAGAAGCAAAATTCACAGCATCTGAAGATCATTATGTGTTTGAAACAGAGACTAGGTACAAAAATAATCAAATGCTACCGGTGCAGGAAATATCCTTCAATAAAAAGGATTTAACACCTGCTTCCGTAAAGGTAATGGACTCGGATAGAAATGCTCTTGTTACAGTTGAATTCTCAAAAGTAGATTTAAAGGCGAAGTTCGATGCAAATTCGTTTGACATGGATAAAAATATGTCTGGGGCCAATTTAGAAGTCCCAGTGATGGCTGATTTAGCTGAAGAAGAAATGACCGTGCTATACCCAATGGAAATGCCTGGGGCAAACTTAGTTGATGAGAAAGAGGTTGCGACTGAGAACGGAAAACGTGTCGTCATGACCTTTGATGGTGAGAAATCCTATACGTTAATTCAAGAAAAAACAACAGAAATCCCAGAAATAGCTGTTCCAACATCTGTTAGTGGAGAATTAGTGGACTTAGGATTTACCGTAGGTGCCATAAATGAAACCTCTATTTTTTGGTCGTATGATGGTGTAGATTATATGCTTGCTTCTAACGATTTAACAGAGGATGAAATGGTGTCATTAGCCAAATCAGTACAGGGTTCTGTGGTGAAGTAACGGGAAAAAACAAGCCCATCTAGGGCTTGTTTTTTTCTGAAGAAAGATAAATGTAGCATCTAAAATACGCCTTAGATGGAAAAAGTTAATCTAATTGTTTGTAACGAGATTTGACTCAATAGTATGAAATACTGCTAATCATCTGTTAAAATAAAGGAGATAGAAAGAGTGAATAGCACGAAAAGGTGAACAAGATAGAAACACGATTTAAATTGAAATTGAAGGTATGGTCATTTGTTCAAACCGTAAATGCTTTAAAGATTAAGGAAGTGACCGTTTGGAGCTGCAGAAACCGTTTTTTAGAGATACATGGGTAGAAATTAATTTAGATAATGTAGCGTATAATATAATACAATTAAAAAAACACTTGCCAGATGATGTAAGTGTATTTGTTGCTGTAAAGGCGAATGCATATGGGCATGGAGATATCCAAGTAGCTAGAACGGCGATTGAGTCTGGTGCTGAGGGGTTGGCCGTCGCTTTTTTAGACGAGGCTATTCGTTTAAGAAAGCATGGAATTACATCTCCAATTCTTGTATTAGGTGCGACACGACCAAAGGATGCCAATATTGCTATAGAGCATAACATTACCTTGACTGTCTTTAGTATGGATTGGTTGCTGACGGCGGAGGATTATGTTGGAGAAGATCAAGAGCTTAAATTGCATATTAAATGTGATACTGGAATGGGAAGGGTCGGTGTTCGGTCACAATCAGAGCTAGAAGACATTGAACGAAAGATTTCTCAAAGTAAATCTTTTATGCTCGAAGGGGTCTTTACCCATTTCGCTACTTCAGATGAAGTAGACGATGACTATGTACAAGAACAGCTTAAACGTTTTAATTGGTTGCTTCAAGTTCTTAAATCTAAACCTAAGTACATCCATACTGCCAATAGTGGCGCTTCATTACGTTTTCCAGAGTCTTATTTTAATACAGTAAGGTTTGGAATCGCAATGTACGGCTTATCTCCTTCAAAGGAAATGGTTCCTCTCTTACCGTATCCATTAAAGGAAGTGCTTTCGCTTCATACGAGAGTGGTTCATGTGAAAAAACTTGATGCTGGGGAAAAAATCAGCTATGGGGCGACGTATGAAACAGAAAAAGACGAGTGGATTATAACGTTACCAATTGGGTATGCGGACGGCTGGTTGAGGGGGCTACAAGGGCAAGAGGTTCTTATCAATGGTTTTCGAGCTCCTATTGTAGGGAGAGTCTGTATGGATCAATGTATGGTTAAGGTTCCGTATGAAGTGGAGGTTGGAACGAAAGTTACCTTAATAGGGAAACAAGGAGACGAGTGTATATCCGTAGACGAAATTGCTGAGCGGTTAGACACAATCAATTATGAAATTGCTTGTTTACTATCTCCTAGAGTACCACGTATTTATTTTAAAGAAAACGAACCGATTGAGGTTGTTAATCAGCTTCTAGCATCAAGTGATTTTATCAATAATGATATTGAATAGGGAATTGATGCATAATTTTTCCCTTCTTCTGATAATAATAGTGATGGTACAGGAATTTGACTTTCTTTCTTTATTCAGAAGTGGTATGATTAAGAAGAAAAAATTGAATCGGTACGTATTGATGGTGGAGGTGTAGTTTGTGTCTGAATCCAGCGCAACAACAGAAATCTTAATTCGCTTACCGCAACAGCTACTAACAGAATTAGACGGCTTTGCTAAACAAGAAAATTTAAATCGTAACGAGTTTATCTATCGTGCGACAAAGATGTATTTGCGTGAACGTAAGAAACGACAACTTCGTGAATCAATGAGACGGGGTTATATGGAGATGGCGAAAATCAATCTTGCCATTGCTTCTGAAGCGATGCAAGCTGAATTCGAGGCAGAACATACTGTAGAACGCTTAGTAAGCGGAGGCTAATCCTTTGATAGTTAAGCGTGGTGACGTGTATTTTGCAGATCTATCTCCTGTCGTTGGTTCTGAGCAAGGTGGTGTACGACCTGTACTAGTCCTGCAAAATGACATTGGGAATCGGTTTAGCCCCACTGTAATCGTTGCTGCTATTACCGCACAAATTCAGAAAGCAAAACTGCCTACCCATGTTGAGATTGATGCAAAGCGTTACGGCTTTGAAAGAGATTCCGTAATCTTACTTGAACAAGTAAGAACGATTGATAAACAGCGTTTAACGGATAAAATCACGCATTTAGATGATGAAATGATGGATAAAGTAGACGATGCCTTGCAGATTAGTTTAGGCCTTATACAGTTTTAATATTTTGAAAGCTCTTCTTTTTAAAAGAAGGGCTTTTTTGTTGTTGAATGGCTTTAAAAAGGGTGAAAATAGTGGTGAACGATTACGAAAAGGTAGGTGGGTCCTGTTGTATCTTTCAGGTATTTCGTTATGTTCGACAAGAACATCTAAACTAAGTGTTGTTATTGTTTATAAAGTACCTGATAAAATAGAGACTTTGAAAAAGATTAATTTATAAGGTGCTATTTTCAATTAGCCTAGTTAATTGGCTGAGTTTTCTTGGAGGCAATGAAGGATGTGCTTCGATTTTGAGTGGAGGGGTTCTGATTTTCCAGAATTAGTTGAGAAAGAGACATGTGGTAAAATAAAACAAGGTTCTTGGAGGTGGAGGGAAGATAACTATGTTAACAGAAGTTGAAGGAAATAATAATCACTTAATTAAGCAAATGCAACAAGAGTTAGGGTTAAAATGGGAACAAGTTCGAAATGTTATTTCTCTATTAGATGAAGGAAATACGGTACCATTTATCGCAAGGTATCGAAAAGAGATGACAGGTGCATTAGATGAAGTGCAAATTCGATCGATTATGGAAAGGTATGCTTATTTACAAAATTTAGCACAACGAAAAAAAGAAGTACTCCGTTTAATTGAGGAACAAGGGAAGTTGACGGAAGACCTTTCGAAGAAAATTCATTTAGCTGGAAAATTACAGCAAGTAGAAGATCTGTACCGTCCGTATAAACAAAAAAGAAGGACGAAAGCAACAATTGCGAAAGAAAAAGGGCTAGAACCTTTCGCCAACTGGTTACTTAACGATCCGAAGACAGATGTCGAAAAGGAAGCGGATGCGTATCTATCTGAAGAGAAGGAAGTATACGGAGTAGAAGAAGCAATCCAGGGGGCAAAAGATATCATTGCTGAAAAAATATCTGATTCTGCGAATTACCGAGAATGGGTACGTAAGGAAACGTTTCGAAAAGGAGCAATAGCTTCAAAGGAAAAGAATAAGGAAAAAGACGAAAAAAATATCTTTGAAATGTATTATGACTATGAAGAGCCTATCTCTCGAATTGTTCCACATCGTGTGTTGGCAATGAATCGAGGTGAAAAGGAAGAGGTGCTGAGGGTTTCTATTATTCCACCAATAGAAAATATTCACTCCTTCTTGAAGAGGCAAGTAATTAAGAACGTTCATTCATCTTCAGTAGATATACTTGAAGAGTCAATTGAAGACGCATATAAAAGACTATTACAACCTTCAATTGAACGAGAGATTCGCAATGAATTAACGGAAAAGGCAGAAGAGCAAGCCATTCACATCTTTGCAGAAAACCTAAGGAACCTACTATTACAACCTCCATTAAAAGGAAAAATGGTCTTGGGTGTAGATCCTGCTTACCGTACAGGGTGTAAACTTGCGGTAGTAGATGAAACGGGAAAGGTATTAAATATTGATGTCGTCTATCCCCATCCACCAAAGGCAAGGCTAGAAGAAGCTGAGAAAAAGGTGATGGAGTGTATTAAAAAATTCAATATTGAGATAGTCGCAATAGGAAATGGAACTGCTTCTCGAGAGACAGAGCAGTTTATTGTATCCATTTTAAAAAAGGTCAAGTCGGATGTATCCTATTTAATCGTAAATGAAGCTGGAGCGAGTGTGTATTCTGCGTCTGAATTAGCAAGAGAAGAATTTCCTAATCTTCAGGTTGAAGAAAGAAGTGCAGTCTCTATTGCTCGCAGGTTGCAAGACCCATTAGCGGAATTGGTGAAAATTGATCCAAAATCAGTAGGTGTCGGGCAATATCAACATGATGTATCGCAAAAGAAAATAAACGAGTCACTTAGTTTTGTAGTGGAAACGGCAGTAAACCGTGTTGGGGTCAATGTAAATACAGCTTCTTCCTCGTTGCTTCAGTATGTAGCAGGGCTTTCAAAAACGGTAGCAAATAATATCGTTAAACGAAGAGAAGAAGAGGGGCGTTTCTACAACCGAAAGGAATTAAGGAAGATTCCTAGGTTGGGGGAGAAGACATATGAGCAATGTGTAGGATTTTTACGAATATTAGACGGGGAGGAGCCTCTTGATAATACCTCAATACACCCGGAGAATTATCGAAAAGTGCATGATTTATTAGATGAGCTACAGCTCTCAACATCACTATTGGGAAGTGAAGAGCTAAAGGATGCTGTGAAGGCTCAAAGGGTAGAGGAAATAGGAGAGCGTCTAGGAATAGGAGAACATACTTTGAAGGATATTTTAGATGCGCTTATTCTACCAGGCCGAGACCCGCGAGATGATCTTCCGAAGCCGTTATTAAAAAAGGATGTATTAAAAATGGAGGATCTAATGAAGGGGATGGAGCTCCAAGGGACAGTTAGAAACGTTGTTGACTTTGGTGCTTTTGTAGATATAGGAGTGAAACAAGACGGACTTGTACATATCTCGAAATTAAAAGAGGGATTTGTTAAGCATCCATTAGAGGTTGTATCAGTAGGTGATGTAGTGACGGTTTGGGTTGAAAGTGTCGATGTTGGCAAAGGGAGAGTTTCTTTGACGATGTTAAATTCCAACTAGGGAATAAAATAAAAAACACTGCTTACGAGTAGTGTTTTTTGTGTAAAAAAACCAGCATTGATTTAACAGCTTAATTTGGTAACGGTCCTTTTCTAAAAAAGCTCTTTTCATTTGATTTTGAAGCCACTTTGGCATAGGGAGCCCTCCTTTATTATTCAAATGAATAAGTATAATTTAATGTATGTTATAATAGTTTGTCATGTTCGGGAGGAAAGGATAGATTTTTATGAAGGAAGAGGAGCTTCAAGCTTTAGTTGAATCAATCTCAATAGACAGTTTTCAAAAGCCTTTTTTACACAAGGCGTATTTCAATGATAGATTGAGGACAACTGGTGGTAGATATTTGTTGCAGGAACATCATATTGAACTAAATAGAAAGTATTATGATGAATTAGGAATTCAGGAATTAATTAGTATTATTAAGCATGAACTTTGTCATTACCACCTCCATTTAGAAAACAAAGGATACCAACACCGGGATCAAGATTTTAAACAGTTACTTCATAAAGTTGGAGCACCTAGACATTGTGCTCACCTCCCTTCTTCGAGGCAAAAACAAAAAAGGGAATATTTATATCAATGTAATCAATGTGATCAAAGGTATGTTAGAAAGAAGCGCATGAATATTAATAAATATGTTTGCGGGCGTTGTCGGGGAAAAATCCATATGATCCTAAATAATGAATAACTTTTATTTATTCTTCATGTATTGACACATTTATAAGAATTATATATAATTTGTTTTGTCGATATTAAACAATACATTATTCCGCAGTAGCTCAGTGGTAGAGCTATCGGCTGTTAACCGATCGGTCGCAGGTTCGAATCCTGCCTGCGGAGCCATATAATTGGAGAAGTACTCAAGTGGCTGAAGAGGCGCCCCTGCTAAGGGTGTAGGTCGGGTAACCGGCGCGAGGGTTCAAATCCCTCCTTCTCCGCCAGTAATTTGGCCCGTTGGTCAAGCGGTTAAGACACCGCCCTTTCACGGCGGTAACACGGGTTCGAATCCCGTACGGGTCATCATTGGGAAATGAGGATTCTCATTTCCTTTTCTTATTTCATCCTTTGGTCCGGTAGTTCAGTTGGTTAGAATGCCTGCCTGTCACGCAGGAGGTCGCGGGTTCGAGTCCCGTCCGGACCGCCATTAATTTTTTATAAAAAGTTGTTGACGACCACGGTTCATTCGTGGTAAGATATTTCTTGTCGCTGTTAACAGCAGAAGACACATTTTATTGAAATGTTGGGCTATAGCCAAGCGGTAAGGCAACGGACTTTGACTCCGTCATGCGTTGGTTCGAATCCAGCTAGCCCAGCCATTTACGAGCCATTAGCTCAGTTGGTAGAGCATCTGACTTTTAATCAGAGGGTCGAAGGTTCGAGTCCTTCATGGCTCACCATTATAAACGTAATGAGCGGGTGTGGCGGAATTGGCAGACGCACCAGACTTAGGATCTGGCGCCGTAAGGCGTGGGGGTTCGACTCCCTTCACCCGCATCACTTTTTAAAAAAGTGTTGACAATGGTAGTTTCGGTCGATATAATTAGTACTTGTGACTTATGACGCGGTCGTGGCGGAATGGCAGACGCGCTAGGTTGAGGGCCTAGTGGGGGTTAACCCCGTGGAGGTTCAAGTCCTCTCGGCCGCACCAAATATTTTACTTTATATGCGCCCGTAGCTCAATTGGATAGAGCGTTTGACTACGGATCAAAAGGTTAGGGGTTCGACTCCTCTCGGGCGCGCCATTATTTTGTTTCGCTCTACGATTAACTAGCTTAGTATAATTGCAACGGGAAGTAGCTCAGCTTGGTAGAGCACTTGGTTTGGGACCAAGGGGTCGCAGGTTCAAATCCTGTCTTCCCGACCATTTAAAATAATATGCGGGTGTAGTTTAGTGGTAAAACCTCAGCCTTCCAAGCTGATGATGTGAGTTCGATTCTCATCACCCGCTCCAATTATAATATTGAACTTTGAAAACTGAAAAGACGAAACGTCAACGTTAATTCTAAACGTAAGAACTTAGTTCTTACACAAAACATGAGCAAGTCAAACTACTTTTATGGAGAGTTTGATCCTGGCTCAGGACGAACGCTGGCGGCGTGCCTAATACATGCAAGTCGAGCGGACTGA
>NZ_JBBAXC010000024.1 GCF_037120725.1 Bacillus spongiae | reverse complement strand
TGATAATGCTTCAATGGAGAATTTTTTTGGAATTATGAAACAAGAAATGTATCATGGTGAGACATTAGTTTCTTATACAGAACTGAAACAAAAAATTAAGGGGTACATTGATTACTATAATAATGACAGAATAAAAGTAAAATTGGCTGGCTTAAGTCCAGTACAATACCGAACTCAAACCAACCTAATAGCAGTATAACTAAAACTCTAACTTTCAGGGGTCACTACCCATACTGAGTGGTTTTTTATTTCGTTAATATTCATTTCCCTATTATTCAGAGCCACTAGCTTCACTATGAATTTAGCAGACACTCAGCAAGAAAAGGTAGCCATTTTAACAATGACCCGCGTATCGTTCTTCACCTTACACTATTCTAAACGAATTTTTTCAGGCATCTAAAAATAGTTTTTTAATCTTTACACAAGCTGCCATATTGTTCGTTTTCTCCACATATACATAAACTAAATTCTTAGGGGGGAAGAGATGATGAAACATGCTATCCGTTTCTTGTTAATTTGTTTACTTGTCTTCACAATACCTATATCGATTATTGCCAATACAGATTCCTCTGAAGATGCCGTTAACCAGTGGTTAGAAACGTCTAATTCTCATTATAAAGAAGACTCTGTTTCCATTAAAGATAGTATTGATACCTCTAGCTATATAACTCGCAATGGGTCCGGAACAGAACTTGTAAACCTGCGCGTCTTAGCAATTGATTTTAAAGAGGTCAAGGATACCTTCTTCTCATTTAACCGTCACGATATTCTTTATTATGATGAACAAAACAATACGTTTCACTCCTCATCCATTGTTGAAAGAAATGATGAGATTACGGAATTATATCAAAAATACAATAGCGTCCCTAAAAAACAATTGAGTATTACTAGCTTACTGACCTTGATGCTCCTTATCTTTTTAACTATTTTTCTTATTCCAATTGCTTCTATGGTCTTTCACCCTAAAGCACCTTCAGACAGACCTTAACCAGAATCATTAAGAGGGAAGTATTTACCAAACTCTTTCCTTTGTCGTACCTACTACCTTAAGGCCATTTCCTCTTGCTTCATCAAGATTGGGAATGGTCATTTTTGTGCATCTAAGGCTCGCTCCCTATGCTTAGTAGTCGGTTTGGTCGCAAATCATGACCAACCATAGACTCTTCTGCTTCATCATAAATAGTAGCAAATGTTCATTGCTGAGATTTATCTTGAGAAACTTTTTAGCGCACATTTTGCAACTTCTTATAAAGTTTGAAAGCGTTAAGTCCACTCAATTTCATTGTTTAGAGAAAAATTTACAAAAAATTAAAGTATTTGGAATAATTTTCTATAGTTATTACTACTATTATGTTGTAAAATAGTACATAGGGATTATTTTTTGAATTATCAGAATTTTAAACCTCAACCATAACTCCCTCTTCTATCGAATCTTTGACTTAGCCTATAACACTTATTGATTGTGAAGTTATTTTTTGAAATAAGTAAATATATCGACTTTATTTCCGATAATAACCATAAAAGGGGGAGATTGAATGAGATCTTTAAAGCATCATCGAAGTGTTGTCAAAGGTTACCGTAGAGCCCAGCAAAGACAAGCCTTATTGGATGGATTTATAGACTTTCTTTTCATGATTTTTGGTATTTCTCTTATTACAGGGACACTCATCTTTCTTCTAACATACTGGTCGTATTAAGCTTCTTTTTTAGACACGAGGAAGGTGATCCAATTTGTCACCTTCTTCCATTATCTATTTCATTAAACGACTGCATGAGTCGGTTGAGTATTATACTTACTAATAAACATATCCGAATGTATTGCATATGTTTGCTTCACCTGTATTGCACGATACTTGTTTAATAACTTGTCCAATTCTTGACTACACATTACCGTTTTATCATGTGAAAAACCAAACTGAAGGGCTAATTGCAACATTTCTTGTCTTTTCAATTCAATTTTTTTCAATAATGCATCCATAGTTTTTATGATGTCTCCTTTTTGATTGCTACTTTTTACGGCAAAATTAATTATTACAAGAAATATTACAGAAAGATACCCTTTCGACAATGGTTTTCAAAACTAGTGACAATGAGACAAAATGAGCATTCATTCATTTTTATTTTTTTACAAAAATAACCTTACCGAAAGAAAATCCTCTCAGTAAGGTTTGCATTTATTCACCGTTTCTCCATCAAATTAATCCCTACCCCCATAAAGATGACACCCATTAACGTCAGCACACTAATGGGCATCATTAACTCTGTAAGCCCTAATCCGTAAATTGTCGCTCCTTTTAACGCTTCCATTCCATATGTGACAGGTACAAGCTTTGAAATAAATAAGATAACATCAGAAGACACAATTTCTAATGGCCAATACGCACCACCGATCATTGCCATGCTAACAAAGATGAACGGTACTAACGCATTAAATTGTTGGATGGTTTTTGAAAAAGATGTCAATAAAATCGACAGAGCCACGATTGAAAACACATAAGGAATTAACAAAATCAGCGTTTTAATAAAGCCTCCATAAAAATCCACCTCTGCAAAATAGTAAAAGACCAAGAATATTGCCGATACTTGAAAATACCCGAGAGCAAAACTAAATATAAGATTTGCCGTATACATTTGCCATTTTTTCACTGGTGAAAGAATGATTCTGTCCCAAATACCGTCACGTTTCTCTTCAAGGATATGAACCACACTATAGGCGATCGTATATAGAACGAAAAATAGCGAGAAACCGAAAACTCCTTGTAGCTTTGCATCGATTACAACACTGTCACTACCAAGAAAGCTTTCTTTTTCCACTGTAAATATTGGGTCTTCAATACTATTTTGAAATATTTCTTCAATTTCCTCTGTCCGATCTTGACCAGCCATGTTGTTGATTTCCCGTTTTTGCACATATGTTTGATAGACCGATTGAACATAATGCTGAATTAAATTAAAGTTTTGCGTTTCATTCACCCGAATAACGGTATAGGCATCTTCGTTCAATATAATACCTGCTTCTGCCTCCCCCTCACTTACGGCCTTATTAAGGTCTTCCAATGAGGTTTCCTTAAAAACAAATACATCAGATGCTTGTAAGTCTTCCATGAGCTCCAACGTTTCCGATTCAGTAAGGTTACTTTTGACGGGAACATAAATCTGTGGAGTCCCTTTCCCCATGAAATAGGCAAACATTATACAGACAAAAAACATAATGACAAACGTCCATGGTTTACGGATAAACAGTTGACACTTTGTAATTAAAATTCCTTTCATCATACCCCTCCCCTTTTAGGGAAACTAAAAACAGCAATCACGATCATCACAGCACCAAATATAGTCATCGTCCAAATCGGCTGCCCTACTTCTGCCAAACTATAACCTTGCAATGTTTGAAGAAGAGCAACCATCCCTGCTCCATTCGGTGTAAAGCTTCCCATCCTACTTAACAAATTCGAAATATTCGTAATCGGTACAAAGCTACCTCCTAAAAAGGCAAAAATCGTAACAAGTACGGTTGAAAAGAAGCTTGAAAATGTCTCTGAATTCATCCGATAGTTAATCGATGCTAGCAAAACAGCGATGCCACCGACTGCAAAACTTAACGCAACCATAATTACAAATAAATTGACCCAATTCGGCCATGTCACATTATAAATCACTGCGGAAAGTCCAAATAAAATGGAAAGCTGTAGAAAAGTTAAAATCATGCCTGCAAACATAATACTAAGCATATACGTCCATTTAGAAACATTAGCAAGCAAAATACGATCAAATACGTGCATTCTCTTTTCTTGATATGAAAACGAACTAATGTTTGATGCAATGTAAAGTACAAACATGACACTCATTCCCACTGTATAATAGCTTAGAGAAGAGACTGTTTCCCGTTCCTCCACTGATTGTACAGTCGTGTTAACATTTATCGCCTGAGAAAAATTCTCATCGATTAAATTGGCTTTTCCTAAATTTGTGATAAGAGTGTATTGTTTCTGAAAGTCCTTTAATACACCTTCTATAATATTAGAAGATAATGACTTCCCTTCATTTACATGTAATAGCAGTGTTGGTGTTTCTTCTTCATTCAGTAACATACTATTGAGCATTTGAAATGTATAGTCTTCAGGCACTTCTATGATGGCAGAATAACTTTTGTCTGCTTTTAATTCAGCTAACTCATCAATATCGTGACTTTCTACTTTAAAATATTCCTGAAATTTCTCATCCCCCAATACTTCTTCCTTCAAGGTCGTTATAGGTAAAAGCGTTTTCGCTGCTTGGGAGAGTTCCTGTTGGACCTCACCTGGAAACTCCGTTTTTGATAAACTATTCTTCCAATCTTCTAATTCTTTTTGTTCCATTCCATTTTCTATAATCGCAAGTTTACCCTCAATTGTAATCCCATTACTTTTCGTTAGACCACCGAGCGCAAGACCTAATATCGTAATTAATAAAAAGGGAAGCACTAAAAGAACAAAGAGTTCCCGTGGATTACGGATAAATAATAAGAGCTCTTTTCGAATAAATGTCCATAACATCGTTTCCCCCTCCTAATCCCGTAATGCTCGACCGGTTAAATGTAAAAAAACATCTTCTAACGTTGGCTTTTGTACGTCTACTGAGATTAGGTTCGTATTCGTTTCCTCTGCCATCTTAAATAACTTTCCGAACAGATGCACTTCTTTCGGCACGACTACTGAAACAGTTTGATCTTCAACCGTTAATCGTTGAATCACCGACTCTTCCCTTAGTTTGTCAATAAACGATTCTTCCATTGCTTCTACGGTCATCACAATGGTTTGCTCAGCAGACAAAATGGACTTGATTGCATCTTTTGTACCTGAAGCAATAATGTCTCCTTTATCCATAATATAAATTCGATCACACAGAAACTCGACTTCCTCCATGTAATGACTTGTGTATAAAATCGTCATATTTTCTTCTTTATTTAACTTTCTAACCGTCTCTAAAATATAATTTCTTGATTGGGGGTCAATACCGACGGTCGGTTCATCCATAATGAGAATTTCAGGATTATTTAATAGAGATACTCCTATATTTAACCGGCGCTTCATTCCCCCTGAAAAGGTTTTCACTACATCTTTTTGCCGGTCATTCAATCCAATTTTCTCCAAGACTTCATCTACTTTGTCTTTTAATTTCCTTCCTTTCATTCGATGAACTCGCCCAAAGAACTCTAAATTTTCTCTTGCCGTGAGGTCATAATACAAAGCAATATCTTGAGGAACGATCCCAAGTATTTTTCTCATCTTTCCGGGCCTTTTCAAAATGCTCTCTTGATTCAGACGGACGTCTCCACTAGTTGGTGTGATTAAGGAAGAAATCATCGAAATAGCCGTTGATTTCCCTGCACCGTTTGGACCGAGTAAACCAACTGTTTCTCCGCTCTCTAAGTACATGTTGATGTTATGAACAACATTATTTTGTTTATACCGCTTTGTAAGGTTCACCACTTCTATCATTAACGACACCTTCCTTTAGCTTTCTTATCTATACTTTATCGAAAACAAATAGAAAAGATCACTATCCTTCGTCACCAAATGAACCCTTTCACATGACCTCCGTCACTTTTAGCTCACCTCGACAAAAAAATGAGTTCATACTGACCGGATTCAAGTATCTTAATATCTACCTAGGAATAAACAACTCTATAGGGATGTTTTTCACTATGAAAAACCTGCGCACCGATTGCTTACTATGGATCTTTATGTTAGTTTCAAAAAAGACGATTTAACTTGGAAGGAGAGTTAAAATGGGGAATCTTCGTACACCTTGGTATCATTAGTAAGCTAAGGCGTTTACTGGTGGACTTTTTAAATGAAAAGAATCATCTAGATATACAATGTCTTCGTTTACTTATACCAATTCTATAACCATAAAAAAATAAATACATCATACATGGAAGAATGGGGATATTAGATGATTACATTAATGGAAATGAACGAAATAGAATTTAAGAAGTATGTAGATTTTATGATTCCTGAATATGCCAGGGAAGTGGTTAAAAACTTCGACCTTACAATGGAACAAGCTTTAGAAGAATCAAAAATGATGATAGATGGTCTGTTTACGGACGGGTTATGTACTTCAGGGCAATACTTGTTTACGATACGTGACGCTAACTCAAATGAAAAAATCGGTATACTTTGGTACCAACTTAATACAGAAACGAAACGCGCATTTTTGAACCATATTTATATTGACGAACCTAATAGAGGCAAAGGCTATGGATATAAAACACTAGAGAAGTTCCAACATAACTTAAAAGAAGCGGATATAAAATCGATTGGATTAAGTGTATTTGAAAGTAATGATGACGCTTATCGAATTTATAAGAAACTCGGATATTCAACAACGAGAAAAGACATGGAGATCATTCTCTAAGCAAATCGCTATAACAAAAAGACGTATTTCGTAATGAAGTACGTCTTTAACGTTTGAAGAAACTATTCTGTAATGAAATGAGTGGTGCTAGAATGATTGATTTTTTGGAGAAAATGCAAAAGGGAAGTATGACACAGCAGAGAGCTTATCGGGTAATCAAACAACTTGATATTTTTACTAAACTGAGCTCCTATACCCCTATTTTATGCGGGACCCTGCCCATTGGCATAGACATTGAAGGTTCAGATTTAGACATTATAATGAACGTACAAAGGTTAGACGATTTCGAAAGGCAAATCCACTCTCTTTACCATCATCATAATGAGTTTAGATTGAAAAGGACCGTCATTAGAGGAAAAGAAATCGTTAAAGCAAATTTCATCTATCAACAATTGGAGTTTGAATTATTTGGCCAAGCTCAACCTGTCCATCAACAATATGCCTACCTCCATATGATGATAGAAGAGGCTCTATTAAAAAAAATTCCTTACCTTAAAGAGAATGTCATGACACTCAAGAAGCAAGGATACAAGACAGAGCCTGCCTTTTGTAAAATTTTAGGAATTACAGGAGATCCCTATACAGAGCTTATCCAATTTGGAATTTCAGAAGGGATTATTAAAAACCCTTATTCAGAATAAAAAGCATTAAAAAGGTCAATCAAAGTCACGTTCACAATAATTGGCTTTCTTAACTAAATAAACAACACTTACCCTATTGAACTCCTTAAACAAGCCCCTGCTTTACTGCAAAAATAGCAAGTTGTGTTCGGTCACGGAGACCTAGTTTTTGTAAAATTTGAGTCAGGTGATTTTTCACTGTTCCAACGGATAGGTGCAGTAGTGTCGCGATTTCTTTATTCGTTTGTCCTTCTCCTACTAATTTGACAATGGATAATTCACGTGGTGTTAGTGACCATTCCCGAGTCGCTTCGTGTAGGTTTTCTTCTTTTTTCACAGGCCGATGAAGCAATCTTGGCATGACTTTCGCTGCCACTTCCTCGTGAATACTCATGCCTCCTTTAAGAATACTATGGACAGCACCAATAAGTTGCTGTCGATCAGACGTTTTTAAAAGAAATCCACTTGCACCGTCCTTTAACGCTCTCATCGCATATTCATCATCATTAAATGTTGTTAAAATCAAGATTTTGATATGCGGCCAGCGCTGTTTTATTTTTGATGTTGCTTCTAATCCATTCATGACAGGCATCCGAATATCCATTACCACAAGATCAATCAAATGATGTTCCAATTGCTGAATTGCTTCTTGACCATTTTCTCCTTCTGCTACAACCCTCAATTTTTCATCCTGCTCAAGCATGATCTTAAGCCCTTGACGTACAATCGCTTGATCTTCTACTAATAAAATGTTCACCATCTTATCCTCTCTCCTTTATTGGAAATGTGGCGTTTACAATAAAAGCCTGTTCAGTTTGGTAAACCCTTAAGGTCCCTTCTATTTCCTCTACTCTTCCTTTCATATTAGTCAAGCCGAAACCAAATTGAAATGGGACTTTTTCCACTAACATATTTTTGACAGTTACCTCAATATCTCCTATTGCTGTTCTGCCTAATAACACGTCTATTTTTCGTGAGTGGGAATGCTTCATCGCATTCGTTAACGATTCTTGGATAACTCTATATAAGACAATACTTTGTCTGGCGCTTAACTTAACGGAAAGAACTCCTTGCTTCGTGGTAAGCACAACTGATACATGGTTTTCTGATTCTAGCTTTCTGATTAATTCAATGACAGAGGAAATCCCTTCGACCTCTTCAGATTGTAACGTTTTTACAGCTTCTCTCGTCTCTTCTAAGCTTTCTTTCGCCAACGATTTTAAGCTGTTTACAACCGAAATATCCTTTGATTCCATTACGATTTCGATTTGCATTAACAATGCGGTTAACTTGTGTCCCACCGAGTCATGAATCTCTCTGGCAATTCTCGTTCGCTCTTCTAATCGAGCTGTTTTTTCATTTTCAAGTGTTCGGCGTTTCAATTGACGATACTCGTCTAATAGGTGGGAATATAGTTCTCTCGATTGACGAATGTCATAAAAAGAATGGTTTACAACAATCGAAAGAAAGAAATAGAGCATAAGGATAAAAAGCCATGTAACCGAAAATAGCTGCCAATAATAGACAAAAGCTAAAATGATAAGGCTTGTCGCTAAAACGAACATTCTAAATGCTTTTACTCTTAGCTGAAAAACGGCTTCTAGCAGTATGAATAAAAAGAGAGGAAGGAGAGATGAAAACGAATCAACTGAAGCTATCCATAAGATCAATGATAGAATTATATGTAACGCGAAATAAAGCACAAGCTTATATTTTGTTAATGGCATAAAAAAGTAAACTATTAAAAAGAGAGCATAACCAAATAATAAATAAGCAAGCACATCCGTTTGCCAATACGGATATAGAAAAGCCACCCACATCACCGTAAGAAAGGCAAACTTAATTAAAAAAAAACCATTAACATCCCCCCTCCTTCAACCTAACCAAAGAATGGAAGAAACGTCAATGGAAATATTTCATTACCTCATAACTAACGAAATGATGAACCACATCATCCCGAAACTAAACATCATCGCAATGGCAACGGCTATCACTAGTTGGTTGACCGTAAACCCTTTCAATGAATATTGATCCATACGATCTAGCTTGCGGTTTCGAATCATGGTGGTGAGGTTCAACAATATTCCTAATAATAGTGACGTCACAGTGATAAAAACGAAGAAATCTGTCTCTTGTAACCATATCCAATCAAATTCAGTAAGGGTGTTAGCGTTATAAGCCAGCACCAAAATAAGTACGATTATACTGATAAACTGCACCCGTTGTTGTTTTTTCCACTCTTCAGCCCCCAATTTTTCTTTCTCATACTCTAATATCCTTTTTTGCTTCTTTGAAAAGAATGTGAACGGCTCTTTCTTATAGAGAAAAAAAACAAGTTGAAATAAACTAAAGAATAAAGCTATAATAAACAACACTTTTAAAGAACTGCCTAAATATACCGTACCAAACAATATTCCTAAACCAATCAAGTAGCTACTATTTAACATAAAATATTGATACTTTCTTAGTTCACGCAACTCATGACGATCCACCTTTTCCCCTCCATTCCTAAAAGAACCCTTTAGTATTACATACGTATGTCATCATTATAAGATTCAATGATTCTCCCTTTGGACACTTCATTACAGTCAAACAATTGAAAGTAACAGTTCGAATACGCATAATATAAAGCAAAATATTTCCAAGTAAACAGATTCAAAAAACACAACAAGGCACTTTCTATTTTTTATTATTGAGCAAACATCCTGTTGAAATATTTGCTGGGTGTTTTTCTTGTTCCAGAATAGGGGCATCAGAAACGGTCTATAAAGTATCCCCTTATCATTATGCGAAAATCGAAGATTGAAAATAGCATGAAACTCTCTCAAAATACAAGCATAACACAAAGGTTTAAGGGTTTTTTTTTAAAATGGTACATTTATAAGCAATCAAAAACCCACTTGAAGTGGGCTTTATCGTTCACTACAACGAAATTCGTTTACATTTTTCTGGTTAGGAATTCGGAATAAAAAATTCCTTATTCAACAAAATAAGGAATAATCACCATATTCATTTACATCTATTCTAGCTCGACACCTATATTTTTTAATTGCTCTATTAAATACTTTCGTTTTACTCTACCTTCTTCTTAATGTTCAACTGGGAAGTATATACTATTCGATACAGTCTATGAATTTCAGATATTTGATGAAAGCTACGATTATGTAAAGGATGAATCAAATGTTGAATCTGGGGGAATAGGATATAACTTAAAATATCAAGATTCTGTTAGTGTTATATTTAGTGTATCAGAGATTAAGTAAACAGCAGGATACATACCTTAATCTAATCCTGAGGAATTCAACATAAAATAAAGTTAATATACTCTTTGGTCAAGAATTAAGAACATGTTTGGATTAATCATTAATCCAAACATGCTCTTTAAACAATTATCTATATTTCTAGAATTCACTTTTCTTTCGCTAGAATATTTTGGATATGGACGCATTCTATTTGAATACAAATGAAACAATCGCAGACATACTTTTTACTGCAAGTAGGTATGAATGACATTGGACTAAAGGAAGTATAAAGGATGTATAAATGGAGGGGATATCCATGTTTTCATTTCGTCCGATTGACTTATCAGTAGATACTGAAATTATTATTAAATACAGAAAAGACTCGTACAAAATTAGCTTCGGTGATGAAAGTATGTTTGGAAATAAAGAAGATTACTTAAAAAAAATCAATGAGACTGATAAGGTTTCCGGAAGGGTTAGTAATCGTAGAAAAAGGTGGTGTACCCATTGGCCAAATTGAACTTCAAATCAAAAAGATAGAAAATAAAGAGATAGGATATGTAAATCTGTTTTATCTAACTCCAGAATATAGAGAAAAGGGTTATGGTTCAATATTAATTGATTATGCAGAGAGCTATTTTTATAAACATAAGTTAAAAGAATATCAACTGAGAGTGTCTACTACAAATCAAAGAGCGATTCGGTTTTATAAAAAATATGGCTTTAATTTATTACGTATAGAAAAAGAAGAGACGGTACCTAGATATAGAATGAGAAAATGTTTAGCTTAATTTTTTTCAATTCGATGGTATAAAAGAATAAAAGGAATATGAAATAGCTTGTGAAGGGCTGCTAATAGAATGAACAAGTAAGAAGAATGATGTTGTTCAAAATGTTATATGGAAATAAAAGGAGAGGTTCTTTTGGAATTTACCACTAAAAGATTAACAATTAGGCCGTTTAAGAACAATGACTTACAAGACGTGTTTCACATTTATAATAACGATGAGACATGTAAGTATCTACTGCATGATAAATGGACACGTGAAAACATGCAGGAATCATTCGATAAAAAATTGAAGAATCGTTCCCTCACTAAAGAGACCAGCTTAAGTCTGGCCGTGGTGGACCGTACGAACGTTATTGGTGATTTATCTGTATGGTATACAGGAATGAAGGATACAGTTGAAATTGGATACTGCTTTTCTTCTGAAACTTCAGGTAAGGGCTATGCAACAGAAGCAGTGAGGCATTTAGTGAAATTATTATTTGATGAATTGGAGGTGCACCGTATCCAAGCCACCTTGGATGCAAGAAATTTGGCATCACAAAAGTTGTGTGAGCGAATAGGGATGAGAAAAGAAGCTCACTTCACACAGGATTTCTGGAGTAAGGGCGAATGGACAGATAGCATTGTGTACGGAATGCTCGTTTCAGATTTGGAAAGCGGAGGGCTATAGTAGAAATTACTGCAATTTGCATCTCCTAGAAAAGCAATAATACCTTTATATGGTATTATTATAATAATTCTTGTTGTAATAGGGAGAGTGTTGTTATGGGGAAATACCTTAACTTGAAATTATTCTCTTGCTAGTAGCGAAGGCTGCTATTAAGAGAGTAACAAGAGTAACCAATCCTTTTAGCGGTCTTTGCTTTTTCTTATAAATAATCTTAAGAAAGCAGGGGCAATTATGGGATATAAAAAGGCTAGTGATGTGTTACCGAATGAATTAGTGCTGATCATTCAAGAATATTTTGATGGCGATTACTTATATATACCAAGAAAAAAAGGAAATGAGCTTTCTTGGGGAGAAAAAAATGGGACAAAAAGAGCCCTTAAAGATAGAAACCTGAGTATCTTTCACCATTACATTAATGGAGCAACAAAGGGACAACTAGCAAAAGAGTACCACCTTTCAATAAAAAGTATTGAAAGAATCATTTATCAACAAAAAGAATAAGTTTCTTTACTAGTGCCTTATGCAACTTTATTACATAAGGCACTAGTTAGTGTGTCTCAAGATTACTACATAATTGTACTTTAGGAAGCCTAGCATTTCGAACGAGTATAAAATAGATGTAAGTAAATGTAAAGGAATGAAGGCTTATGAAGTACAAATTAAGGAAAAGAACAAAAGAAGATGTCAGTGAATTTATTACTTGGACATATGATGGCGTATATTCTTTTTATGATAATAACATTCAAAAGGAGAAAATCGACAGCTTCCTTCAAAGCATCGCTACTGATCGTTTTTACTCAGTCATCGATGATCAAGGGAATTTAATTGGCAATTGTGAGTTCTTTAATGTTGGGGAACTTACCGAAGAGGTTATAGCCGTAGGTGTTCAAATGAAGCCTTCTTTCACTGGAAAAGGAAAGGGCTTAAGGTTTATACGAGCAATTATTGAACAAGGGAGAGAACTAATCGGCTATGATCACTTAGAGCTGGCCGTTGTTGAATTTAATAAGCGGGCAATAAAAGTTTATGAAAAAGCAGGATTTAAACGAAAGGGAGACTTTCAAAACAATATAAGAGGCGAAAACTATAACTTCATCATAATGGAAAAGGATTGGTGATGTTCATTCCCTTATTGTAAAAAGTGCGCAGACCATCATAAGGTCAGCGCTTTTTACATTAGGTTTTATAGTAAAATATAGTAGATACATAAGGAGTGTGAACATATGAATATAAGAAACTCAGCAAAAGCGATCATAATTAGTGAAGAAAGTGTTTTATTAACCAAAAATCAAGATGATGAAGGATATTTTTATCTTTTCCCTGGTGGTGGACAAGAACATGGAGAGACCATTCATCACACATTAAAAAGAGAATGCATGGAAGAAGTAGGGAAAGAAGTGGAAATAGGAGAACTACTCCATGTTCGTGAGTATATAGGAAAAAACCATGAGCATTCTTCATTTGATTATATTATTCACCAAGTTGAATATTATTTTGTTTGTACTCTAGTAAATGAATTAAATATTGATAAATTACCTACTAATCCTGATAGTCACCAAGTTGGAATTGAATGGATTCCTATTAATGAACTATTTCAATATCGGATATATCCTAAAGAATTAAGGCAATATTTAATAAAATACTCTAATAATGAAAAATCCCCTGTATATTTAGGAGATATTAATTGAACTATCTTTTAACAAAGAGGGGTTTCAGTTAGCTTATAGCTTGAATTAGAGTCTTCGGCTATGAGTGGTCTATAGAAATAAGAAAACAGGAGAAGAAGTCGTTTGGATTAATTTCAAAACGACTTCTTTCTTTGTAATAGACAGTTTAATCAATCACCCTTTAGCTTACTGACTGAAGACTAAACATAACTATTTTGTACGACCAATAATCTTTATCCACTCATCGATGCCCTTTATTCTGCTCCAAGTTTTTGTTGCTCTTTGGTAATTTGATTCACGTCGATTCGTTCAAATAAAGGTTGAACATGATTGATACAAATCTTATTGATCGTGGTGTAAGACCAATTCCAGTCTTCTTCTATTCCTAACTGTTGACGCAATGTCTCACAAGAATCTGGTAAAAATGGAGCTAATAAATTCGCTAAGTTTCTAATCCATTGCACACATGTTGCTAATATTTGAATGCATATTTCTTTATCTTCCTTAAAGGTCTGCCACGGTTTCTTTTCATCAAAATACTTATTTCCTTCCCTTACATACTGAAAAATCCTGTCTAACGCTTGCTTCGTTTCTCCCTTTTCTATTCGCTTCCCCGCTTCTTCGTAAACCTTTTTCGTACGACTTGGAAAAGTCTCTTCTAACAAAACGGGTGGAAGTTCACCATTAAACGACTTTTCAATAAACTTCAATGTTCGATTAACAAAATTTCCAAATGCACCTAAAAGTTCACTATTATGACTATAAATAAACTCTCGCCATGAAAAATCGGCGTCTCCCTTATCCGGAGCATTGCTCGTTAAGAAATAACGAATGGAGTCAGGATGATAGGTATTAAGTAAATCCGGAACCCAAATGGCCCAATTTCGACTTGTCGAAATTTTCTTTTTCTCAATGGTTACATATTCACTTGAAACAATATGCGTCGGGAGTTGTAAACCCTCTAAACCCAATAATAGAGCTGGCCAAATGACTGTATGAAATGGAATATTATCTTTCCCATGAATATAGTACGAGGAAATCGTTTGCTCCCAAAACGGGCGCCAATCTTCTCCTACTCTCTCGCTCCATTGCTTCGATGCAGACAAATAGCCTGAAACCGCTTCGATCCATACATATATTTTTTTATCCAGAAACCCTTCAACTGGGACAGGAATTCCCCATTCTAAATCTCGCGTTACAGCACGATCGACTAGTCCTTCTTCTAAATAACGTCGCGTCAGTTGAACGGCATTGCTCCGCCAATGATGCTTTTCTCTTTCTAATAGTTTTTCTATTTTATCTTGAAAGGATGAGAGTGAAAAATAGTATTGCTCAGTATTTTTTAAAACAGGCTCCGTCCCACAAAGCTTACAGCGTTTTTGTTCTAAATCCGCCGGATCTAAAATTGTTGAGCATGCATCACATTGGTCCCCTCTCGCAGGCTCATCACAAACGGGACACACCCCTTCTACATACCGATCTGGCAAAAACTTCGCACAAGATGGACAATACGTTTGTTGTTCGTCCTTCACATATAAATATCCCTTTTCCAGTAGCGTTAAAAAGATTCGTTGAACCTCATGATGGTGACGTTCCTCATCCGTTCTTGTATACAGATCATAAGAAAAACCAAGCCTTTGAAAACATTGGACAAATTCCTCATGGTATCTTGTCGCAATCTCCTTTGGCTCTACCCCCTCTTTCTGAGCTGAAATGACAATCGGTGTTCCATGACAATCACTCCCCGACACATACAGTACTCTTTCACCCTTTTGGCGGTAATACCTTGCAATAATATCTCCCGGTAGTAAGCTAGCAATATGACCAACATGTAAGGAGCCATTTGCATAAGGCCAAGCTCCCCCAATAAAAATTGTCATAACAACATCCTCCTTAAATGAAATGCATAGGCGCCCGTTTAGTGGCGTATAAACTAGACCCGCTCCGCACGAGATATAGGAAACACGACGAAGCACATGCAAGTCGGTGTTGACTTATCGTAAGGAGGAGAGGGATAGTTTTCTAGACACTGGGCGCCGGCGCTGGACATCGAAAAGCGTAGACGGCTAGATCTGGGGCGACAGGCAACTGACGCTGCACGCAGAAGGTCCTGACCTTCGGAGTGGAGTGGCCAGTTGACCCCGAGACACAAGCCGACGAAGCTGGACACTACGAAATGCATAGATGCCCGATTAGCGGCGTATAAACTAGATCCGCTCCGCACGAGATATAGGAAACACGACGAAGCACATGCGAGTCGATGTTGACTTATCGTAAGGAGGAGAGGGATAGTTTTCTAGACACTGGGCATCGACGCTGGGCATCGAAAAGCGTAGACGGCTAGATCTGGGGCGACAGGCAACTGACGCTGCACGCAGAAGGTCCTGACCTTCGGAGTGGAGTGGCCAGTTGACCCCGAGACACAAGCAGACGAAGCTGGACACTACGAAATGCATAGATGCCCGATTAGCGGCGTATAAACTAGATCCGCTCCGCACGAGATATAGGAAACACGATGAGCATCGGAAGCTTAATGCTTCAGGCGTTAGAGAATCGTTTCAGACATCTTTACTCTCCAACATAAAAAACCCCCGCCCTAAACACAATGTTAAAGGGCGAGGGTTTACTCGCGGTACCACCTTATTTTACTCATAGCTCACACTATTAGTCTCATCAAGTACGGAGCCCTATAGCTCTTATACTGTGACGTTGGTAACGGGCGCCAACTCCCGTCGTATCCTACTAGTAATTTCATTACGTTCAGTACGCTGCTCCGTGACCATTTTCAGTTCAATCCTCTTTGCTTCTTTTCAGCTACCGAAGCTCTCTTTGAAAGGCGGACTTAAACTTACTCTTCACATCATCGCTTTTGTTCTATTATACACACAAAAATGGAAATGTGAAGGGGAAGTTCTCCACCATAGCTTTATGATGATTTCTCACACAAATACTTTCTTTCTCAATCATTTATGTTAATATGTAAGTTTCAGCGCGGATATACTATATGGTAACGAATGAAGGAGCGTAAAAATATATGAATCTCTATAAAACAATGTTTTATTTACTCGGGCTTTTCACTATTTCTTTCGGTATAACCTTGACTATTAAAGCTGATTTAGGAGCTGGCGCATGGGATGCACTTAATGTTGGATTGTCTACAACCGTTGGACTAACCGTAGGAACGTGGGTCATCATCGTTGGGGCTATTCTGATCTTTGTGAATGCCTTTTTATTACAAAAACGACCAGACTTTTTAGCTTTTATTACTGTCTTTCTTGTTGGTTTTTTTATTGATTTTTGGCTGGTCTATGCCTTAAAGGATTGGTTTCCTGAAGGGTTTTACCTAAAGCTCGTTCTCTTGTTACTGGGACTATTCATCCTTTCACTTGGTATCGCTACATATTTACAAGCAAATTACCCTCTTATCCCTATCGATAATTTTATGATGGCAATTAGAGAACGATTTAACCTTAGATTGAGTCTAGCCAAAACAATAGGGGAACTAACAGCACTTGTAATGGCTTTTATTTTCCAAGGGCCTATCGGAATTGGGACGATTATCATTACATTCGCAATCGGTCCTTGCATTCAGTTTTTCTTTCCAAAAATGGAAGCTTTATTCACTAGGTTCATACAAAAAACAGCTTCATAAATAATATGAAATAATCTTATTAGAGCAGTGTTAAGTAAAGGATATGTTTACATATAGTTCTGCTTCACTAGTTATAGAAAACCCCCTAAAGAGAGAACTCTATAGGGGGTTCGCATAATTAGAAGCTTGCTGCTAATTCTTTTGCTTTTGCTGTCGCTTTTTCTAAGATGACCTCTGCCTCTGCAGGAGCTTGTGCCATTCCTTCTGTTACAATTACGTTGAAATCCTTCACACCTATGAAGCCCATAACTACTTCAAGGTAGCTTGCTGTATGCTGCATAGCAGCAGTTGGTCCTTCAGAGTGAACTCCACCACGAGCTTCAAGTAATACCACTTGTTTATCTCCTGCTAAGCCCACCGGACCATTTTCTGTATATTTAAACGTTTTACCTGCTACAGAAATTGCATCAATATATGCTTTCAGTAATGGAGGGAAACCAAAGTTCCACATTGGCGCTGAGAAAACAACTTTATCTGCTGCTAAGAATTGATCAACTAATTCACCTAAACGCGTTACTTTTGTTGATTCAGATGCTGTTAATTCCGCTCCCTCTGCTAGCTTACCCCAAGCAGTTAATACTTCTTGATCGATAACTGGAATCGATTCATTGTATAAATCGAGTGTAGTAACCTCAGCTGTTGGATTTTTCTCCTTGTATGCCTCAATAAATGAGTTCGCTAATCGTGCTGAATAAGAAGTCTCATCTGCCTTTGGGTTTGATTTTACATATAATACGTTTGTCATGTTATTCTCTCCCTTTCTTTTATCCTTAATTAATATATTTTTAATTCGAGATTTCATCTCAAAAAAAATGGACGGAATCATATGTCACTCTCCTTAATTGAAGTCCATCAACTTCAAGTTACTAATCACCTGACTGAAAAGTACTTGTAAACCTCTAAGAGGAAACCCCCAAAGAGAGAACTCTATAGGGGGCTCTTATAATTAAAAGCTTGCTGCTAATTCTTTTGCTTTTGCTGTCGCTTTTTCTAAGATGGCCTCTGCCTCTGCAGGAGCTTGTGCCATCCCTTCCGTTACGATTACGTTGAAATCTTTCACACCTATGAAGCCCATAACCGCTTCAAGGTAGCTTGCTGTATGCTGCATAGCCGCAGTTGGTCCTTCAGAGTGTACTCCACCACGAGCTTCAAGTAACACAACTTGCTTGTCTCCAGCTAAGCCCACCGGACCATTTTCTGTATATTTAAACGTTTTACCTGCTACAGAAATAGCATCAATATAAGCCTTTAGTAATGGAGGGAAACCAAAGTTCCACATTGGCGCTGAGAAAACAACTTTATCTGCTGCTAGGAATTGATCAACTAATTCACCTAAACGCGTTACTTTTGTAGCTTCAGATACTGTTAATTCCGCTCCCTCGGCTAGCTTACCCCAAGCAGTTAATACTTCTTGATCGATAACTGGAATCGATTCTTTGTATAAATCGAGTGTAATGACCTCAGCTGTTGGATTTTTTTCTTTGAATGCCTCAATAAATGAGTTGGCTAATCGTGCTGAATAAGAAGCTTCATCTGCCTTTGGATTAGATTTTACATATAGTACGTTTGTCATGTTAGTCTCTCCCTTTCTTTTATCCTAATTATATATATTTTTATTTCGAGATTTCTACCCAAAAAAATGGTCAAAATCATATATCACTCTTCTTTAATGAAGTATCTCAACTTCGAGATAATTATAACCCGACTAAATACTACTTGTAAACCTTTTTTTCAAAAAAAATTTTATTTACATTAATGAAGCTGCTTTCTTCTTCGTTTTCGATATTTACTTAGTCCATATGCAAAGGTCAAAATGATAAACGCAATGAGTAGATAAGTTTGGTACGAAACAATTTGTTCAATTACCGCATCCTTATCCCCTTCATAAAATTGACCGACACTTAACAATAAAAAAGTAGATGGAGCAATTCCGAGCATTGTTAATAGAGTGTACTTACTAAGGTTCATTTTGGACATACCAGCGAGGAAAGGAACGACGTTTCCAAAATGAAGCGGGCTAGCAATCGCTACTCCCCATATACCATACCGCCCAAAAGTTATTCTTGTTTTTTCTAACTTCTCACGGTTTTCTTTACTCAATTTCAGCTCAACCGAATGACCTAATCGATAGCCGATAAAATAAGGAAGGTAGCTGCCGAGTGCATAAAACATACTTCCTAATATCGAAATTAGACCAACACTAAGCCACGATAATTCTAACACAAATCCTACGGTAACAATAAAGAACGTCCCTATAAATGGGAAAGCGCTGCCCTCAATGAACAAAGATAAAAAAATCCCCCATACGCCCCACTCATCAATATGGTTCAAAAACATTTCAGCCAACCTACTCACCTCAATATAAGAAGATTTCATCTACTATCTACCTTATGTACTTCAACAGAAAGCTGTCTACATCTAGAGGTGGAAAGAATCGTCTGGAATTTAGAAAATGTATTATACATTTTATCATGGATGAGGTGTCCAGAGGCTACGTAAAACCTTACAAAATAATTGGTACCTTCATACTTATTCAGCAGAATATACATTATGAAACATAGGTTCAACATCTTCACAATGTTGTGGTTTTCGTAGGAATGTTACAAACATCATAATGGAAAACACCCCATTATTCAATCGGCAGAAGTGTATTTATCGCTTCATTTTCTTATTCTCCTTTGTATCTTAGCACGACACCTATTTACAACACAGCTAACAGAAAGGCTTTATGTCCACAAAATTAACCCAAGTTCAAACATGGCTACAAAAAAAACTTCTCGAAGATAAACTTTTCTTATATCTTCGAGAAGGCATTTATCGTTAGTTCATAGTGAAGAGTCTTTATTCAGTGATATCTACATTATGATACACTTGTTGAACATCTTCTAATTCTTCCAAGGCGTCAATCATTTTTTCAAATTGCGCTAGCGTATCCGCCGAAAGAGTAACATCACTTTGAGGTAGCATCGTAAGTTCAGCAACAGTGAAATCTGTTACTCCGCTATTTTTCAATGCTTCTTGCACTGCATGAAATTGGTCAGGTTCAGCATAGATAATAACAGTATCTTCTTCTTCAAAGATATCTCGAGCATCCACATCTGCCTCCATCAATATTTCAAGTACATCATCTGCTGTTTTTCCGTCAAGGCCAATAACCGCTGTTGCATCAAACATATACGCAACAGAACCACTCACACCCATATTTCCACCATTTTTCCCAAAGGCTGCACGCACTTCGGATGCTGTACGATTCACGTTATTCGTTAAGGCATCAACGATGACCATAGACCCGTTAGGACCAAAGCCTTCATAGCGAAGCTCATCATAGTTTTCTTCAGATCCACCTTTTGCTTTTTCAATCGCACGATCAATAATATGCTTTGGCACACTGTATGTTTTCGCTCGTTCTAATACAACTTTTAACGCTTGATTCGATTCTGGGTTCGGTTCGCCTTGCTTTGCTGCGACATATATTTCACGACCAAATTTAGCATATATACGGCTTGTGTTGGCATCTTTTGACGCTTTTTTTTCTTTTATGTTGTTCCACTTACGACCCATTTTATCCACACTCGCTTTCTTCTTGAATCAATGTCTTCCCATTACTTCTGTAATTGATTCGTTCACCTTTTTTCATAGATTATTATACATCAAATTGATCAAGAGTTTCGAGTTTTCGCATCATAATAATAAAACGAAAGCATATCTATAGATTATCGTCATCCCTGTTCCTTTTTACATTTAGGTGGAAATTATTCCAAAAAACACTTGATATAAGATTATATGTTTGTTAAAATGAATCCCAATTAAAGCACACAAATTCGTTGATGAGAAAGAGTAACGTTTCGTCTTGATCCACAGAGAGCTGACATATTGGTGCAAGTCAGTGTTTGAGTGTAACGTGAAAATCCTCTCTGAGAAGTTAGGCTGAATAGTAGTAAGTCTAACCGGGTGTCTACCGTTAAAAGGAACACGTATGATTGTACGTTGCTAAGTGCTATTGATCGGATCAATAGAATTAGGGTGGTATCGCGGTAACCCCGTCCCTTTCTTGGGACGGGGTTTTGTGTGCTTTTTTAATCTTATATAGGAGCGATATCCATGAACTCTAACGAAAAGAAAGAATTAGAAACGGTTGTCCAGCGTGAGGAACGTATACGCAACTATTGGAATGAGGCTAATACCTTTAAACAATCCGTTCAATTAAGAGACGGTAAAACGCCGTTTGTCTTTTATGAAGGACCTCCAACTGCAAATGGTCTTCCCCATGTTGGTCATGCTTTCGGACGAACGGTAAAAGATGTCGTAGCTCGTTATAAAACAATGAAAGGCTTTCAAGTAGAGAGAAAGGCCGGCTGGGATACACATGGACTTCCCGTTGAACTGGGCGTTGAAAAGCAACTCGGAATCTCAGGAAAACAAGAGATTGAACAATATGGTGTGGAGAAATTTATTGATAAGTGCCGAGAAAGTGTCTTCGCTTACGAGAAGGTATGGCGTTCATTTACTGAAGAGCTTGGCTATTGGGTAGATATGGATCGTCCTTATCTAACCTTAAGCAATGAGTACATTGAAAGTGTATGGAATATTTTAAGTACCGTTCACAAGGATGGACGATTGTATAAAGGACATCGCGTTTCCCCTTATTGTCCTAGTTGCCAAACATCTTTAAGCTCGCACGAAGTAGCACAGGGCTACAAAGATGTAAAAGATTTATCGGCTACCGTAAAGTTCAAACGGCTTAACAAGAAAGAGGAATATTTCTTAGGTTGGACGACAACACCGTGGACATTGCCAGCAAACGTTGCCCTTGCCATGAATCCAACGCTAACTTATGTACGTGCAAGAAAAGAAAATGTGACCTATATCGTCGCCAAATCATTAGTGGATAAAGTGCTCGGCGAAAATATAACCGTGTTAAGTGAACATAGTGGCCATGAATTTGAGGGAGAACGATACGAACCTCCTTTTAACTATGTGGCTGTAGAGAAAGGACACAAAATAGTATTAGCAGATTATGTGACAGTAGATAGCGGTACAGGTGTTGTCCATATTGCCCCAGCTTACGGCGAAGATGACTATAGAACCGTCCAGCAAAACCACCTATCCTTTATTAATGTCGTCGATCAGCAGGGGCGTTATACGAATGAGGTGGTTGAGCTATCAGGAAAATTTGTCAAGGACTGTGATGTCGACATCATCAAAATGCTTTCTGAACTTGGATTACTTTATCACAAAGAGAAATATGAACACAGTTATCCACATTGTTGGAGATGTGACTCCCCACTGCTTTATTATGCAACGGATAGCTGGTTTATCAATATGAAGTCTATAAAGGAAGAAATGCTTGCAAACAACGGAACGGTTAGCTGGTATCCAGAGCATATGAAAGATGGACGATTTGGCCATTTTCTTGATAATCTTATGGACTGGAATATAAGTAGGAACCGTTACTGGGGTACACCTTTAAATGTATGGAGATGTTCTCACTGTCGCCACGAGGAAGCGCCGCGCAGTATTGCAGAGCTACAAAAGATAGCAACAACCCAGCTCAGGAGCGATATTGAGTTGCATAAGCCCTACATTGATGAAGTGAAGTGTACATGTCCCAAATGTAATGAGGTTATGGAGAGAACACCAGAAGTGATCGATGTGTGGTTTGATAGCGGTTCGATGCCATTTGCACAACATCACTACCCATTCGGATCTATCGAAAAATTCCAATCCCAATTTCCAGCAGATGTCGTCATTGAAGGGGTTGATCAAACGAGGGGTTTTTTCTACAGCCTGCTTGCTGTATCTAGTTTATTTACAGGAAAAGCGCCCTATAAAAACGTCTTATCACTTGGACATATTCTCGACGAAAACGGGCAAAAAATGTCCAAAAGTAAAGGAAATGCTTTAGAACCTGTTAGCCTCATAAAGGAATATGGTGCTGATGCACTTCGCTGGGCATTCTTAGTCGATAGTTCACCATGGAATTCTAAACGTTTTTCCAAAAAAATCGTTCAAGATGCTAAATCAAAATTGGTTGATACGTTAAATAATACGTATAAGTTTTATGACCTATACTCAAAAATTGACGGGTTTAACTATGATAGACACCATATAGAAAAGAGAGATCTTTTAGACAAATGGATTCTTTCACGCCTTCACCATACAATGAAGGTTGTTAATAGCTTTATGGATCAATATCAATTTACACTCGCTACACGTGAGATTGCCTCTTTCGTTGACGAATTAAGCAACTGGTATGTAAGGAGATCAAGGACTCGTTTTTGGGCATCTGGCCTGTCAGAAGATAAACGAGCAGCCCATTCCACACTGTTTGAAGCACTGACAACGATTAGTCGCTTGCTAGCTCCTTTCGTACCGTATGTTTCAGAAGATATACACTTGAAGTTACATCAAGAAAGCGTTCATTTACAAGACTATCCAACTGCAAACGAATCCATGATTATCCCTGCTTTAGAAGCGGATATGCAATCGATTTTAAAAATAGTGGAACTAGGCCGGAGTATTCGGAACACAAAAAGCATTAAGGTTAAACAACCATTGCAGCAAATTGTCGTTTGGAATAATGAAGAAAAACAGCTATTACATGATTATAATACAATCATAAAGGACGAATTAAATATAAAAGAGATTCTTTTTACTAAAGACTTATCCTTGTACAACTCGGCAGTCCTTAAATTAAATTTTAAAACGGCAGGTGCTGCATTTGGGAAGCGGGTAAATGCAGTCAAAACATATGTTAGTCGTCTAAATGAAATAGAAAAGCAACGCTTCTTAGACAACGGGCAGCTAACCATAACGATTGAGGACCAAACCGTAACGTTACTAAAAGAGCATATCCACGTTGAATATGTCGTTTCCTCTGGCTTCGAGATAGCGGGTGACAACCAGTTAAAGGTCCTAGTAGATACAAAACTCTCACCTGATTTAATTGACGAAGGTCAAGTTAGAGAACTAATTAGAGCAGTACAAGATACACGAAGAAAAATCAATTTACCTGTTGAAAGCTATATCTCAATCACCATTTCAGCAACTGAGGATACAAGAAAAATCATTCAGCGCTTTGAAAGCCTAATAAAAGAAAATGTTCTTGTTCAGCACCTCCACTTTGACAACTTACCAGAATCCGAACAACTACTCAAAGTGAAATTTGGAGATGAATGGATTAATGTTTCTTTAAAGTTGTCCTAACAAGAACGATGATTGCAAAAATAAATTCAACTAAAACCAACCTCTTAGGAATAGTATTCCTGAGAGGTTTTTTTTAAACAAACGTTTGATTACTACTCGTTTCCTACTTATAAATAAAAGGAATATCGTACACCTGAACAAAACTCTGTTCATATGAAAGACCCTCTAGTCTTTTTTACTTCTTTTCTACTTCAAATTGTGTTAATGTAATAACTTGCACAGCAAACATCCCTACTCTTCGATTAACGTGAGTGTAGATTACTAAACATTTTTCTTCTGTCCCCCACCAATTTCATCTAATGGATGAAATACTTGCTTTCACTACATTCTTTTTATAAGCACCTGCTCTACCTTGTCTATACGTATGCTCAATTAAAGACACATAAGAATAAATGGCTCAATTTTTAGTCACGTACGAATGATGTCTATAAGTTTTCAATAGGTTATTTCCCCTCACTTTTAGAGTCCTCATTCCTACGTTTTAAGGAAGCCCATTGACCATTTCCTTCAAGTGGCTTTTCTCAAAGAGCTCAAGAAAATCCATACGCTATTGGACGTTTCCTTCTTATCGTAATAAGTGAACACGTTCAATAACAAGGATAACAAAACAATCTACTATAAAGAGTAGTCTAATGATGTAATGATTAAATTGTTTGCACCTCAAAAAAGACATTTAAAAGAGTACTCATCTTTATTCAATCGATTTTTAATAAAAGGATTTAAATTGAGATTCCATTCCAACAAAAGGGGGATAATGTAATGTCATATAGAAAAAATACTGACGCTAAAGAAATTCAATCCGATCAATTACAAAGCTATATTGATCATCCAGAAAAGCAACAAATGTTATATCGTCGAACATTGATTATCATCGTCATTTCACAAATATTTGGAGGAGCTGGACTTGCAGCTGGAATAACCGTTGGCGCTCTCCTTGCGCAAGACATGCTTGGCACGGATAGTTTTGCAGGGATTCCCGTTGCATTGATTACTTTGGGATCTGCTTTATCCGCTCTACTTGTAGGACGGATTTCTCAACGGTTTGGACGACGCTTTGGACTCACGGCAGGATTCTTTGCTGGTGGTCTCGGAGGGTTTGGAATTGTGATATCAGCGGCAATCAATAATATTTTCCTGTTTTTCCTATTCCTTTTCATTTATGGAGCTGGAACCGCAACAAACCTACAGGCACGTTATGCAGGTACAGACCTTGCAAAACCTAAGCAGCGAGGAACCGCAATCAGTGTGGCATTGGTCTCCACAACATTAGGGGCAGTAGCCGGTCCAAACTTGGTGGATGTAATGGGTGATTTTGCTACGTCAATAGGCTTCGCTGCTCTATCGGGCCCTTTCATTCTATCTGGAGTTGCCTTCACCCTAGCTGGCCTGGTGCTATTAATCTTCCTGCGTCCTGACCCTTTCAATGTCGCAAAAGCGATTTCCAAAATGAAGGAAACAGAAGAAAGTGAACAGCCAGAAACAACTTCTCAATCGCAAGCAATCAACAAACGAGGAATTATCGCCGGGACAACCATTATGGTCTTAACACAAATAGTGATGGTTGCCATTATGACTATGACCCCTATCCATATGGGGAATAATGGACATGACTTAACCAAAATAGGACTCGTCATCGGTTTTCACATAGGAGCAATGTACCTACCATCTCTCGTCACAGGAATTCTTGTCGATAAAATTGGGCGTATCGGAATGGCCGTTGCTGCAGGTGCTACTTTACTCGCTGCTGGCGGTCTCGCGGCAGTCGCACCTGCTGATTCACTAATAGGCCTCATTATTGCTCTTTCATTGCTCGGACTTGGCTGGAATTTTGGTTTAATTAGTGGAACAGCACTCATCATCGATTCGACAGACCTTTCTACACGAGCTAAGACGCAAGGATCTGTTGATGTCTTGATTGCTTTGGCTGGTGCATCTGGAGGAGCACTATCTGGTATGGTTGTAGCACATTCCAGTTATACAACACTTTCCTTGACCGGAGGCATTTTATCACTACTACTCATCCCCTTTTTATTTTGGTTCCGTAGCAATCAAAAGGGTGGATCTAAAGTATCTGGGAAGCTAGGTACAAATGATTCTTAATTTTTTTCTTTTAATTATGTATACATTCTTGAAACACCCCTCAGTTGAACACTATAATGAAAGCCAACTTCCTTATTTTTTGGGAGTTGGCTTTTTGTAGCTCAATAAATAAATATCCGCGAATATACATAGTTTTCAAGCTCCGTACTTTGTGTGTATAGTGGTTGTATCCTATACTACTTTTAACGTGTGAAGTCCTTCAGGTATTAGAACACCCCTTCGGCCAACTAGAACCAAAGGGGAAACGAAACTATATCTCTTTTACTTATTCTGAAAGGACATTTTAACTGTGTATTCACTATTTGAATCAATGGTATTTGTTAATTCTAAAATATACGTGCCTGTGTACTCTGGATTGTTTACATTTAAAGAATATTTATAAACTTGATTTGGAATACCTGCAGTCAGAGTAGCAAAAACTCTCTCAAGTGAACCATCTGTTTTTACAGCATAAACAGTATAGAAAACCGCTCTATTAGTGTTTTTCCAAGAATTAAAGTCATGATTCGAGTAACCAACTTCAAAAGATAATATACCGTCTGGCGCGCCGTCTGTTATAGCAAAATTATCGTAATGATCAAATTGACTTGTCCATGTTGAACGTACTTTTTCTCCAGATGGAATAACAGCAAATTCTGATTCTTGAACTGTAGAACCAATATAATTATTCGATTCATGTAGATCTTCAATAAATGTTAATGGGAATGTATAGTTTACATTTATAAATCTAGCATTAATAAATGAATTCGAAGATAGGAAGCTTTGACGTAAATACACAATATTCGGTGAGTCCTCCGTATTTTCGTCGAACCTCACAAGTTGACCATTTTTTTCGTAATAAATATCTAATTTAACAAAGTCAAATTCACCATCTCCTACCTTATCTGCGATGCCATTGTATGCCCCTATATTTTTAGATCCAGGTTTATCTGGAAAAACTACTTTTACCCAGTCTACGTCGTCATGGGAAGACAGCGCTCCAGTAAATTTAGTGATATTTCCAGCTTCAGCACCTCCATACAATGGGTTAACTGTAATGGTATTTGCATTTTCTATAACGTTGTTACTTTCTTGTTCAGAAAAAATGGTAATTGGTCCATCTGAACGAACTGACGCCTCACTCTCTAATGCCACTTCATTCTCTACTGATACTTCACTCTCTACTTCCGCTTCATTCTCTTCTGGTGCTTCATTCTCTTCTGGTGCTTCGCTCTCTACTGCCACCTCATTCTCTTCTGCTGTTTCACTCTCTACTCCCGCTTCATTCTCTTCTGATACATCCGTGTCAATTAAATCATCTGAAGGATTACTTAGAGCGTTTGCATCGAATTTTAAAGGAACCGCATATTTTACATTAATAAACCTTTCATTAATATACCGTTTCGGAGTTAAGAAACTCTGGCGTAAATATACAACATTTGGCAAATCTTCATATTGAGTATGTTCATCGAACTTCACCAGCTGTCCGTTTTCTTCGTAATAGACTTCTAATTTAATAAAGTCAAATTCACCATCCCCTACCTTATCTGCGATGCCATTGTAGGTTCCTATATTTTTAGAACCAGGTTGATCTGGAAAAACTACTTTTACCCAATCTACATCGTCGTGGGAAGACAACGCTCCTGTAAATTTGGTTACATTTTGATCATCATCATACGATGGCTTAATGGTAACAATATTCGCATTTTCAATTACGTTGTTACTTTCTTGCTCAGAAATAAACTCAAAAGATTCTGCTTGTGTTGAAGGTGAATAATAAGTAGATAACATTCCAGCAATAAGTGAAGCAGATAGCACTTTTTTAAGCTTCATTTTTTTCTCTCCTTTATTGATCATTTAAAAAGATAATTTTTTGATTTTATTTTATAGAATGCTACTATAAATGGTATAAGAAACCATTTCTTTCACACTCCATGATGAAGTGAAGAATTATTCCCTATCGAAAATGAAAACAGCCGTAAATTAAATGAAGTTAATAAAGTGAAAAAAATGAGATTAGTTTAGTTTTATTTACATTTTTTTATCAGCATACGCTAATAATTCATCGAACAATTGCTTAATGTACAACGCCTAATAGAAAATGAATTTCATCATATTACCCCTGCAACATCATCATCTCTTTCTACAAGCATTCTCCTGTTCAGTAAATAAGTTGTTTCCTCTAGTTTCCCACTGTCATTTTTTCAAGTATGTACCATTAACCTTCGTCCAGCTGTACAATACCTAAGATTGTTATAAGTCATACCTTTCAAATCTAAGTAAGAGAAACAGACTGTGAAACATTTTATTTTGAGCTTCTCCTTTTGCTAACAGCTCCTCCTCACTCTATCGTTTTGAATAGTCTAGGCTATTAATGATTTATGTGGATTAACCATTATTCAGTTATTTTTGGTCAATACACAATAGTGGGTAATTAATAGGAGGGTACATTATGAAGATCTATTTATGGAAATCATCTATAAAAGCTTTTTGCTCCCAACCTTCTACACAATAAAAAAGACTGACATCTCATATAAACTACAAAATTTCCCTTCTTTAATAACTTCTACTATGGTTGAATGATCATCGTAAGGATTTATCACTTTCACCATTTAATAGTACGTAAGAGAAGTTAATAATCTCTGTCAATTTTCTTAATATACTATTAATTGATTCTGAAAAATGATGGGAAATATTAAATGTTTAAAGGTTCAATAATTCAATACATTTTCTATTGGTACTAAATTATAATCCCTTTTCTCAGTCAACTGATAGGTTAACACTAAGTAGACTTTATTAAATTTTCACTGGGATGTAGGAAGCATCAACATGGCAAAGAAGGACCTTCAACGTTTCCCTAACCATTTAAGCAACAATGGTAAAGATAGATAAAATGAATAGGGCACACATCTCTTACTAGAAAGTAGCTGTGACCCAAAATAAAAGATATAAAATTGCTGATGCTTTTAGCAGTGTAAATTGAGTGTTATAAATAGGAGAGTAATATAATTTGTACAAGAAAGGATGGAGTAAATGAGAGTATTAACTATTTTAAGCTTATTGGTCGGTTTACTATTTTTTGGATTGTATATTAATTTTATTGTGCCATTATTTAATAATGAAAATTGGCTTGAATTCTCAGGTATTATTCTAATCTGTTTATTTCTCAACTATATTTTAAGAAAAGCTGAAGCATATTTTGAATTTCTTAATAAAAGAATTGATAAACAACTTAGCGTATGGATTGTGTTCGGGATATTTATTAGTGTATTCATATTGGGTTAATTGACTAATGGCAGTCATAATCGAGCAGGACAAAATATAAAGGTGTACGACCTATAATTAAACAGAATTATATTTTGTGTTTTACTTAAAAAGGAGAAACTAATTACTATGAATATAAAATTGGTAGAGAAAACAACTTATGCTTTCATTTCCTCGAAATTTTATTTGAGACCTGCATAATATCATCATTACTGTGTTGAACATGCGGATAATTACAGCCTCTACTTCAAAGGCATCTAGTAATTTATGGATGGTTCAAATTGATTTGTGTTTGTTATTTCAAAAAACAGTTCTTTGATTGTTAAGTTAGCATTATCAAGACCTACTAGGAAGCCTCTAACCCCGTCAAACATTGAAAATACTTTATACTTAGACTTTCACTTTTTACTCAACTTTCTCAAAAGTTTCTTTATAATTGGTAATTTCCAA
The DNA here is from genome assembly GCF_037120725.1 of Bacillus spongiae. Lineage (NCBI taxonomy): Bacteria > Bacillati > Bacillota > Bacilli > Caryophanales > Bacillaceae > Bacillus > Bacillus spongiae. The sequence continues at coordinate 16,826 of NZ_JBBAXC010000024.1, read as the reverse complement.
ACCGTCCTTTACCTTCTGGGATTGTTCTAAATTCACTGTAGTACGGATGCCCCAAACCATATCACTAATAGAACTTTCACGAGGCACACTAGCTTTTCTAAATCCTTTTGGCGCATTTTCTCTCTTTAATAATTTCATTCAAACGTAGTATAATCATACTTTTTGCTCCCTCCTGGAATGCTTCATTGTTTTATTGGTTTGTTATAACCTATACAGACAAAAAATTGAAGGTAATTTATAATTAATTTGAACAAAAAATTAGAATTTTCTATTAGGGAGATAACGATGGATAGAGAATATAAAACAATTCGAGAGGTAAAAGAACGTGGTGAAGCTGCCGTTGGTAAAATGATAAAGGAGCTTGTCACACAGGAGAATGTCGATAAGTGGTATGCTAGTCCAAGAAATAAAGGTTGGCTTGGAAATGCAATTGAAAAAGATTGGTTCGGGCTAGCGAATAACAGTCGACCTGAGGCTGATTTCAATAATCTAGGTGTAGAACTCAAATGTGCTGGGCTTAAATTTTTCAGAACCGAAAATTCTTGGGGTGCCAAAGAAAGACTAGTTCTTAACATTTTTGATTTTAATGAAGAACACAAGAGGGATTTCCAGAATTCTTCCTTTTTAAAAAAGTCAAAGCTTGTAGAACTAATGTTGTATAAATATAATCCAGTTGATTATTTACAATTCGAAGGAAAGGAATACCCAACCTACCCAGATTTCTTAATAACCCACTCTATTCTTTTTAATTTGAAAGACTTATTAGACGATGATTGGGCAATCATTGAGAATGATTGGAACATTATAATGAATATGATTCGACAGGGGAGGGCTGAGGACATTTCCGAAGGTATGACACAATACCTTGGGGCAGTGACCAAAGGAAGTAAAACTGCAGAGAACCAAACAACACAACCGTTTAGTGATAAGAAAGCACATAGACGAGCTTTTTCTTTAAGGCCAACGTATATGAAGGAAATTACGAAGCGAATTGTACAGGGAGAATTAAAGAGTTCAATAACTTACGCTTCTTATCAAAGTGACTATCCTGAATTACATAAAAAAATTGATGCTAAACAATTTGATACTGAAGAGCATGTCATAAAAAATTTATCCGAGTTAAAACACAAAACGTTTGAACAAATCATTCTTGATCAGTTTAAACCGTTCTACAATATGGATAAAAAAAGCTTAGCAGAAAAATTTGATGTTAGAATTAAAAAAAAGAATGACAAAGCAAGTTCACGGCTAATTGCACAGAAGATGTTTAATCTAAAAGGTGATTTAGAAAAAACAGATGAGTTTAAGAAAGCTGGAATTGCTGTAAAAATAATTACCGTAGCATCAAATCAGAGAAAGAAAGCATCCGAAAGAAGACTCACAACTCAAGGCTTTAAACTTGGATCGGATGTTAGCTTTATTAAAGATATTAGTACCCTTGATTGGGAAGATACTCGAGTGTATGACTATCTTTCCACAACAAAATTCTTATTAGTCGTTTACGAGAAAACACCAGAAGGGGAGATATTTAAAGGTGCAAAGTTTTGGTATATGCCAGAAAACGAACTCATGGGTACAGTAAAAAAAACATGGGAATTAATTAAACAAGCTCTCATTAGTGGTGTCGAGTTAACGTTTAAATGTGTAAAGATAAGTGCCAAAAATAAGAAAGGTTACGAAATAGAGAACAACCTGCCGAGCCAAGTGAGTGGTCCTCAGATACTTCACATTCGACCTTCAGCTGGGGAGTCGGATTATCATGAAAGTATAAATTCAGATTTACTACCCTCTCCTGCAATTTGGCAGAATAGACCTGAGGATATGAAAGATATTTTGACAGATAATTATATGGTCAAGCAAGCCCTCTGGTTAAATAAAAATTATATGTACCAACAAGTAAAAGAATTTTTCGAATGAGATTACTAGACTTGTATTAATACACAAGTTTAACGGAAATCCCCTTTAGATAACATATCTAAAGGGGTTAAACAGTGCGACTTTATTGAAAAACAATTAAATCTTGCTTTTAATTCCCAATTAATTCTTAACATTGCATACTTCCAATAACTATTAGCTTTAACAGCGCTTAAACAGAGGAATTTCTTTGTCCAGTTTGCATCATTACGTGCTTTCTCGTAAAAAAGACAAGCAGTAGTGCAACGAGTATTTCCGCCAGTGGTACTGCAAGCCAGACACCTGCTATGCCGATGAGTTTTGGTAATAGCCACAGTAGAAGCAATAGAAAGAAGAAACTGCGTAAAAAGATTATAATTGTAGATTTGCGAATCTCACCTATCGATTGAAAATATGTCATATAGACAAAATTAAAACCAAGAAATACATACCCAATGAAAAACAAGCGTATTCCCTGAATTGCAAGTTTGCGGACCTCTTCGGATTCTAAACCGAAGAGCGAAACCAGGATAGGAGCAGTAACAAATCCGACAATAAGCAGAAACAACCCTAAGGTGAAGGAAGCCTTCTCACCAATCTTCAAACTCTCTATTATACGTCCTTTTTCTTTTGCACCATGATAATAACTAATCATTGGCTGAAGTGCCGACTCAATTCCAAAAAATGATAGGAACAAGAAGCCGTGCAAATAGTTAACGACTGAGAAAGCAGCCACTCCGTCCGTTCCAAGTAAACCTACAATCGTTAAATTGTAACCAGCCATAAAAACAAGCGTACCTGCTTCAGAAAAAAAACTTGGAAATCCAATTAGGAAAATTCTTCTCAACATTTTCCATGACCACTGGAACGAGAGCTTACGTAAATTCGTGTACTTCTTGAAAAAATGGAGCAAGAGCACAATTAAACCAATTAAGCTTGCAAGGACAGTGGCAAGCGCAGCACCGAACACCCCTAGCTCTAAAATAAATATCATATAATAATTTAAGCCAATATTAACAATTGCAGTCATGCCGAGGGCAACCATTGATAAAGTAGGACTGCCATCATTGCGGACAAAGATACTAATTAACTGCTGTAAAGCTATGATCCAACCAAGCAGAAACAATACCTCTAAGTATTCGACCGTAAAAGAGAGAGTATCAGCATTAGCTCCCAACAAATACGCAATTTCTTTAACATTAAAGTATCCGATGACACCTGTAATTAATATCAGAGCCATTAAACTAGTTGTGGCTAGCGAAAATACACTCCTTGCCTTCGCCACTTCCCCTTCTCCAATATTCACCGAATACATCGTTCCCCCACCAATGCCAATCCACAAGGAAATCGAGAAAATAAGTGAGAACAACGGAATAGCAAGGTTTACACCAGCAAGCCCATCTGATCCCACTCCGTTACCGATAAACACACCATCAGCCAGGATATTCACCGACATTAGCATCAACCCAAATAACGATGGAAAAAAATAATTTATAAATACTTTTTTAACTGGTTGATTTTTTAAACCTTCATGTGTTTCAACCACTTGTATCATTCCTCCTGTAATTCATTACAAAAGAAAGTATATACCTAATAGTAACTTGAAAGTCAATTTTTTTAAAATTCAAGGCAAATAACCCATTTCATCTTGGATGACCAACTCTTCAAGCATTATAGTTTCTATTGGGAAGCCCATCAATTGCTAACAAACGGTGTAAATACGCTTGAAGTGAGTTGGAGGCAAAAACATTACCTTAGACTGCAGATCCAAAGGGTGGAGGACATAACAAGGGTAGAAAAGTCGAAAAACGAGTTAGATTAAATTAATATTAGAAAATAGGCAAAAGCCCTTACAGTACCTAATGATTGTCGAGAGCTTTTTATTTTATAAGAATTATTTCAAAAATCCATAAAAATATGAACAACTTGGAACAATCATTTAATCCAATTCAGTGTCTAGCATCTATAGGCCCTTCTAAGTCGTTTTTTAGTAACTCCCTCTTTCCATTTAAAAGTAATTCAGCCGTATAGCTTTCTATTCCTTACTACCTGTAATAATAAAGTAGCAATCTATCTCTTTATTGTTCATAAAATACTAATCATTATTCGGCTATATAGATTTTATGATTTACAACGATTTTTTCTTTTAATTTTACACCCTTTAATAAATATACTTCTGTTCCTTTGGCAACTTTAGTAGCTTCTTTATCTTTTAACTGATAATTTGAATTATCTTCTTCTTTGCTTCCTACAACTGAAAATTTAATTTCTCCTAATTTTTCTCCTAATTCTTTCTCTGTTACATTATTTTCGTCCTTATTCATATGGTTATATTTAATTCCATCCCACATAATAGTGTCAGACCATTCAATTTCTACATTCGTTTTAGGTGTACCCATGCAGCCTGATAACAGAGACATTATTAATATTATCCATAAAATATTTTTGGACATAACTTACTAACTCCTTACTATTCTTTTTTTCTAATAAGATGAATTGCAGTAACCTGTTATTCAACAATAGCGTCTTTTTCTTAAATAAGAACTAAATTATATGTCGTCATTTTTAGTTATAATTTGATTGTGAATATGGTGTTCCATATGATCAAAATAATCTTGTATAAGCCACCCTAGTGTCTTCTGTTGATTATTTCCTATGTCACAAAGGGAGGATAGCTTTTCGTTAGGAATATTTTTAACTATATTAACAATTTGCTGATTTAATGTTTGAAAAAGGTTTACTATTTCATCAAGTGGTCGACCTTGATAATTCTGAGCCATTACCCATTGGTCTTGATTATATGATTGGATAACATACACGGTTTCTTCATATTGAATTTTTATAAACCTTTCCATATTGTTTATCGCAGAGTCACAGAGATGTCCTAAAATCTCTTTTTTAGACCATTTATTTGGTAATGGTCGAGCAGAAATTTCCTTTTCAGACATTGAGTTATACTCTTCAGGTAACCATTTTATATAATGATTAATTCCTTCAACTACCTTTTGCATATTTCTACTCCCCCTAACATTTCTTTTATAAAAATCAATATTCGCCTATCATCCTTAAAATCCCTTTAATATACATATTCTCCGATTCCGATACGAAACATCCTTGTCCAAAAGCTTATTCAACAAACTTTTCCTCCTAACCGAACAACTTATTGTCCCTAAACAGTTTTCGACCTGTGAAATCATACGCAAAAAGGTAAAACTGTGCAATTTTATTAAAAACCCATTCTAAAACAGTTAAACTTTAAAATACGTACGACTTTACACATAACTGTACACACATTTTTTTTATAACGGTACACTGTTATTTTAAATTCACAAATTTGGTGAGTAATAAACAAAAGGGATGTCTCTTTAATTGAGACATCCCTTTAGATATAACCACGATTACACCAGTTTTTATAAGAGCATCTTCTGGATCTTCTCGAGTTTATGTATACTTAGCTTATGTTGGGACAAAGCCTGCTAATGCTATAAAGTTTAGTAAAATGGATATCATGAACAGTTCAGTGTTTAATCGTACGGTATAAATCATTTCCAGCAAAAACTTATAATTTTGACGTAGTATCTAATGCTTACAATCTTTATCTTGGCACTGCAAATATACCAACAAGCGAAACAGAAGTATGAATCTCAGATTCTGGTCTAATGGGATATTTACCAAGCTCCGGTTGGTTGAGTTTCTCGAATATTATTGGACAATGGCCAATTCAAAAAACCTTTATACTTATTGATTCACAGCAAACATCATGGCTTATTCAAGAAGCTCAATTAAAGAAACTAAGGTACAGATCAGAAGTAACTGTTGGTATAGTTAAAGTACCCTATGCGATTATACGCTATAGTAATAATATCGAGATGTTCTCTAGAGCATCTTTCATTTCTTTTTTTTATGAGGTGATTACGTGGATCATGATGATTACAATGCATATTTGAAGCAGCAATATTCCCATGAGATTCGACCGTTACAATCAGTTAATGACGTTATCTCCGCATTTCAAAAAAAATTAGATATTGCCGAAACAGAATTATCAGAATCCGAAGCTATTTTCTTAAAAATGACAATTTTTAACTATATTAATGCACACATAAACGACCCTAACTTGGATAACTTAAATTTCATTTCGTATGAAGTAGTAAGAAATGAAAAAAGTGATCATTACTACAATCATATGAGGATTAGATCTGATAATGAAAGAATACTTGTCATTATTGAATCCCAGTTAAATGCAATAACCTCCAATTGCGAAGAACTAAAAGTTGATATGAATATCGAACGTGGAATCGACACATCTCATGTTAATCAAGAAACACCTGAGTTTATTGCATATCTAATGCTTTTTGATGCTCATAATGAGAATCATTGACTACGACAGGGGATAAAAAGATAACATTTTATAGAAAAGTGAAAGAGTTACAGGTAAATTAATTCTCGATTTTAAGAGTCTATTCTATGGACTCTTTTTTATTTTGGATCTCCCTATCCTGAATAGATAGATTAAGTAGTTCATCGAGTTCCTGGCTTAACTTAATTGTATCTTTATCCCTATATTCTGACCCTAAACCAGACCCTCGTCCTTCATTAATCCACTTCTCTTATTTAGATGTTCTTTTTCTTTTAGACATAAAAAAACACCCCCTTTAGACAATTTTATCCAAAAGGGGTGTATCATCGCGACTTTATTTCAAAGCCACAATAACAACTCTCGTTCCTTAAGCTCCTATTCCACTGTAACACTCTTCGCTAAGTTACGTGGTTTATCAACATCACAATCACGATGAAGAGCAGCATAGTAAGAAATCAGTTGTAATGGGATTACAGAGATAAGAGGTGTTAACATTGGGCTTACTTCTGGAATAACGAAGCGATCCTCTTCTTCTTCTAAACCTTTCATAGAGATAATACATGGATTAGCTCCGCGAGCTACAACTTCTTTTACATTTCCACGAATTCCTAAGTTCACGGATTCTTGTGTTGCAAGAGCAATAATTGGCGTTCCCTCTTCAATCAGAGCAATCGTCCCATGCTTAAGTTCTCCTCCAGCAAATCCTTCCGCTTGGATATAAGAGATTTCTTTCAGCTTTAATGCTCCTTCTAATCCAACAAAGAAGTCAATCGATCGACCAATAAAGAAACAATTACGAGTAGTCGCTAAATAGTCACGAGCGATTTGCTCCATTTCTTCTTTCGTTCCGCATAGAACTTCCATAGCGTTTGCTACAATTCCAAGCTCTTGTATAATATCTAGGCTAATATCTCTACCGAGTGATTCCGCTGTTACACTAGCAAAAATCGCTAAAACCGCCAGTTGAGCTGTATAGGCTTTTGTTGAGGCAACCGCAATTTCAGGTCCTGCGTGTAGCAATAGCGTATAGTCCGATTCACGGGAAAGAGTAGATCCTGGAACGTTTGTTATTGTAATGGCTTTATGACCTAACTCTTTTACACGAACAAGTACTGCACGGCTATCTGCTGTTTCACCACTTTGTGAGATAAAGATAAAGAGTGGATTTTGTGAAAGAAGAGGCATGTTATAGCTAAATTCACTTGCAACATGAACTTCAACAGGAATATTTGCCATTTTTTCGATGAACTGCTTCCCGACAAGCCCAGCATGGTAACTCGTACCACATGCCACAATGTATACACGGTCCGTATCATTCATAGCATCAACAATGTCCTGATCAATAGACATCTTGCCTTGATCATCTTGGTATGCTTGAACAATTTTACGAATAACAAGGGGCTGCTCATCAATTTCTTTAAGCATATAATGAGGGTATGTGCCTTTTTCAATATCACTAGCATCCAGCTCAGCTGTGAACGGATCTCGTGACACTACTTCACCTTCAAGGTTTTGAATGGTGACACTTTCTTTCGTAACAATCACGATTTCTTTATCCATCAACTCTAAAAACTGATCGGTTACTTGTAACATGGCCATCGCATCACTTGCTACGACATTAAAGTCTGTTCCAAGTCCAACAAGTAACGGGCTCTTATTTTTCGCAACAAAAATCGTTTCTTCGTTTTCAGCGTCAATTAAGGCAATTGCATAAGACCCTTTTAATAGCTTTAGTGCTTGACTGAAAGCATCTTCAACCTTATTCCCTTCGTTCACTAATTTTTCAATTAATTGGACAATGACTTCGGTATCAGTATCACTCTTGAAGGAAACATCCTTTAAAAACTCACGTTTTAGGTGGCTATAATTTTCGATAACGCCATTATGCACCATCGTAAAACGACCAGAAGTACTTTGGTGAGGGTGAGCATTTTCATGGCTTGGTACACCGTGTGTCGCCCAACGGGTGTGTCCTATACCAGTATTGGCTTTACATGACTCATCAACAATGCTACGTAAGTCCAAAATACGGCCTTTTTCTTTAAATACATGAACACCATCTGCATTTTGAATGGCAATACCAGCCGAGTCATATCCTCGATATTCTAGCTTTTCTAAGCCCTTTAAAAGAATTTCCTTTGTATCTTGATTTCCAATATATCCAACTATTCCACACATAAATGAGTTCCTCCCGATAATTAGAAAAGAGGGTAAGAACTTTGGGGGCTTCTTACCCCCTTATCTCTGTCATTTGTTTTTTTAAAATTAGTGCGCTTTTTTTTCATCCTTTGTCCATAAAGTTGCCTCTATGTTTTAAGATCAAAATTCGACTGTGCGCATCAGCCGGGAGGTATCCGCCGAACATTCGATAACCCTCCTCCTCGTCAACTGGACTTCCTTTCACCTAAGGACCAGTTCAGGCGCTTTTAATAAAACTATACTAAAATACTCCTTTCTCTATTAGACTACTGACTTTAACAGAATACATCCAAATACAATATTTGTCAACAAAAAACAAGAAATACTTATAAAGATGTTTCTATATAAATATGCATAAGGAGTGATTTCGTGCTCTCCTTATGCATATCTCTTTTTATATTCCCATTTCTTTTTCAACCATTGTAACAATACGGGAAACGTAGACTTCGCATAGCTCTTCTGTAGGAGCTTCTACCATCACTCGTACAAGCGGTTCTGTTCCAGAAGGGCGGACAAGAACGCGACCGTTTCCATCCATTTCCTTTTCTACCTCCGCAATACTTGCGGCTACCGTTTCATTTTCCGTAACTTTATGCTTATCTGTTACCTTAACGTTGACCAACTTTTGCGGGTATTTTTTCATTTCAGCAGCAAGCTCTGATAATGACTTACCCGTTTGTTTCATAATATGAACAAGTTGAAGTCCTGATAATAAACCATCGCCTGTTGTATTATAATCAAGGAAAATAATATGGCCAGATTGTTCACCACCAAGGTTATAGCCATTTTTCTTCATTTCTTCAACAACATAACGATCACCAACCGCGGTTTGTACACTTTTTATCCCATTTTCTTCTAGTCCTTTATGGAACCCTAGATTACTCATGACTGTTGACACAACTGTTGATTGCTTTAAACGAGCTTCCTCTTTAAAGTATTTTGCACAAATATACATTATTTGATCACCATCAACAGTGTCACCCTTTTCATCAATAGCAATCAAACGATCACCATCTCCATCAAAGGCCAACCCTACATCTGCACCCTTTTCTCTCACCAAACTAGCAAGTGCTTCAGGGTGAGTAGAGCCTACTCCATCGTTTATGTTTAAGCCATTCGGTGTTGCTCCCATCGTCGTTAAATCTGCGTCTAAATCTGCAAACAAATGGGTAGCAAGTGATGAGGTTGCACCATGGGCACAATCCAGAACAACGTGAATACCAGAAAAGTCTTCATCAACCGTCTGCTTTAAATATTGAAGGTACTTTTGTCCTCCTTCAAAATAATCATTTACAAGTCCTAAGTCAGCACCAATTGGCCGAGGAAGATTATCTTCTTTTTGATCCAGAAGGGCTTCGATTTTAAGTTCTTGTTCGTCTGAAAGCTTGAATCCATCAGAACCAAAAAACTTAATACCGTTGTCATCTACAGGGTTATGAGAGGCAGAAATCATGACACTTGCTTGTGCATCTAACACTTTTGTTAAAAAAGCAACACCTGGTGTAGATATTACGCCTAAGCGCATCACTTCTGCTCCAATAGATAACAGCCCAGCCACAAGTGCACCCTCTAGCATATGGCCAGAAATACGTGTATCTCTCCCAATAAGAATTTTCGGGCGATCCTTCCCTTGAGTTAACACATATCCACCATAACGACCGAGCTGAAACGCAATTTCTGGCGTTAGTTCTGTATTGGCAACACCTCGAACACCATCTGTTCCAAAATACTTACCCATAAACACAATCTCTCCTTTTTCTTTCCCAATATGTAACTAGCTGATCATTCAATTTTCACTTTTACCTTTTCGACAGATGACGACCACTTGACCTTTTCAAGACCTTCTACACTCAAATCTACTTCGTGCTCACCCGGTGGAAGGTCTGAAACATCAATAAACGGCTTTACATCTTTCTCCGTTAATTCATCGAGAATATCTTGATAGGCTTCTACTATCACATCAGCCGATCCATCATTTGGAGAAAGAAACGTCACACTATCTTCTTGAATTGCTCCGCGGATATTAATTGGGAGATGTAAAAACGTTCTTTTCCCCATTACCTTAACATTCACGTTTACAGATACGGAAGAAGGTTGGCTTTTATTTAATCCACTCGGTAGCGTAACAGGAACCTCAAGTGTTGTATCCTTTTCTATTTTCGATAAGTCTATTTCTACTTCTAACTCGTCTAATTCATTTAATGCTGAGCTGCGTCCAAATACTTGTATTTTATTTGGTTCCACTTCAATAGTATCTAATTCGACGCCATCAGGTAAAGTTCCTTTTGTCTCAACTTTAATAGGAACTTCTTTTGAAGGATTGACTACATTTATTTTCACATCTACTACTTTTGGCTCGATAGTTACATTTAATTTATTTAAAGCATCGTCAAATGCTAGCACCCTAGCTTCTTTTATCAAGTTTCCATCAACAAGGTCATTAAGTTCTATCGACGCTTTTACATACGTAATAGCTTCAATATCACTTTTTGCCCCTGAAATAGACACTTTATTAGGTTCGACAAGCAATTCCTCAATTTCGTAACCTTCTGCTAATAAGGATTCGTTAAGTTCAGGTTCCACCACAAATTCTTCGGTCACTTTTTCTTGTACATCTATATCGATATACTTTGGTTCGATTATTACATCCAAATTATCTGGTATATCTTTATATTGGATGGGTACGTTGTGCTCACCAACCGTCACGTCTTCTAAATCAACAAATAGGTTAAAGACTCCCCTAGCTTTTGTCGTTTGTACTAGGCTTTTAGTACCTGATAAAGTAATATCTACTGTTTCAGGTAAACCAGAAACAACCAAATTCTCTGTATCATAGTAAGACGTTATAGGAACATCATTAATTGTAATTGAATCCTCATTAGAGCCATTTCCACTTGTTTTTGTGCGATCATTATCCACATTTACTGAGATAAACAATAAAGAGGCTAAAGCGAAAGCAACAATCCTCATGAACCAACGGCTTTCCATTAATTTATCCATTTGCTTTCTTCCCCCTCCATACCCATTTTGCAGAGGAAGTTACTTTTTGTTTATTTATAATTAATTCCTTTTCTAGCAAAGTTTTAAAATCTTCTATCGCCAGCTCTCGGTGTAACTCGCTGTTTTTAGTCACTGAAATGCTTCCTGTCTCCTCAGATACTACAATCGTTACACTATCCGTCACCTCACTAATTCCAAGCGCTGCTCGATGACGTGTACCTAGCTCCTTGGAAATGAACGGGCTTTCTGATAAAGGTAAATAACAGGCTGCTGCTGCAATCTGATTTTTTTGTAATATGACTGCTCCGTCATGTAACGGTGTATTTGGGATAAAAATATTGATTAAGAGCTCTGAAGAAATTTGAGATTGTAGCGGAATACCCGTTTCAATATAATCACTCATGCCCGTTTCATTCTCAATCGTAATGAGCGCACCAATTCTTCGCTTCGCCATATAGCTTACAGCTTTCGTAATATGCTCAATCATTCGACGCTCTTCTTCTTCCTCTTGCAGACTAACTCGAGAGAAAAATCGCCCTCGACCTATTTGTTCAAGACCTCTACGAAATTCTGGCTGAAAGATTATGATAATTGCAAGGAATCCCCATGTAAGAGCTTGTTCCATCATCCAGCTTAATGTATCTAACCCAATCAAACCACTTAATCCTTGTACGACAAGAATAACAAAGATTCCTTTAAGCAGTTGAACAGCCTTTGTGCCGCGGATAAGCATTATTAACTTGTATATAACAAACCACACTAACAATATATCAATCATCTTCGTTACACTGTTTAAAACTGTTAACTCTGACAAAAAATCATCAAACGGCATTTTACATCCTCCAATACATTAATCGAAAGCGTAAGCCGTGAAAATTGGCTATAGGCATCTCTAACTAGGTCATTATACCATACGTGCATATATTTTCCCTCAAACGGTAGCCTTAATTCAGAAAAACTTGATAGATAGTATCAATTATTCGAAAAGGGAAAGCAACTCTTTACCAAAACTTTTCATACGGTACCATAGCCATTCAAACGCTTGATCAATCTCTTCAATCTCTCCTGTAACATTGCCCGCTGAAGCCATGTATTGTTCATGTTCGTCATTGATGACATTTCCATTAATGACTGTAATATCTCCTTTGACTTCTCCTTCAATAATCACATTACCATTTTTAACATATAAATCTTCCGTCATCACAACATCTTCTGGAACAACAACTGTTTGCCCTTCAACAATAAGGCCATCATACTTTGTAAAGACAAGCTCATCATTATTTCCCCACGAAGAGAATAAGGTAGATCCCATCAAGACAACAAATAGTGATGCGGCAACTAAAAATGGGTGCTTCCTAAACCATCTTTCCACTCCTATTTTTTTCTTCTCTTTCGGTAATTTTGCCATTACATTTGCTGTAAAGTCATCTGGTGCATGGACATGAGAAGTACTTTGCACAAGAGCGAGTGCTTTTTTTAATTCATGAAAATGCTGTTGGCAATCTTCACATTGATGCAAATGGACCTTTAACTGCTTTTCCTGTTCTGGTGAACAGTTTTCATCTAAATATTCATGCATATAGTCAATAATTACTTCAGGACATTTTTTCATTTCAACTCACCCTTTCTACATTTTACGTAATTGTTTACGAAGTGCCTCTCGTCCTCTGTGAATTCTTGTTTTGACCGTTCCTAAAGGCATGTCTAAAATTTCGCTTATCTCTTTCAAAGGGAGCTCTTCAATATATTTTAACACGATAACCGACCTGTATTTTTCAGGGAGTTTTGAAATTGCTTTTTGGATGACTTCTTGCAACTCCATACTCTCAACCTCTTCCTCTGGAAGTGGCTCTCCAGTAGAAAGTTGTGAATACATCGTCAATCCTTCTGTTCCTGTCACTTCTGCATCCAAATAATAATCTGGCTTTTTCTTTCTGATTCGGTCAATACATAAATTTGTCGCGATTCTAAATAACCATGTTGAAAATTTGCGATGCTGCTGAAAGGTATGAATATTCATATAGGCTTTCACAAATGCTTCTTGTGCCATATCTTCTGCTTCATGGCGATTTCCAAGCATTCGGAAGCAAATTTGAAATACTTTATCTTTATATAGTTCAACAATCTCAGCAAATGCGTTTTGGTCACCCTTCATCACTTGTTTAATTCGTTTATTGACTAACGCATCCATCCTATTCCCTCCGCTCCTTGCGGCTATACATATATACGAATGTATAACAAATATGGTTTCAAAAAACTTCATTATAATATTACCAAATTTCAAAAGGAAAATGTTTACCTATTTAACAAAACAAAAAACTGGGTCATATATTCTTTTCATAAAATGAAATGGTCGCTCGGTCTATTTGAGTTTAAACCTACTAACAGTGTATTGAATTATAAAGGAGGGGGCTGGAGTCACATAAATAATGTACTTAATATTATGGGGTGGTGAAATCAGATAGTAGTCTAAAGCAACAGTAGGAAACAAGGTAACGAAACGTATAGAGACTTTGGGAAAAACGTGAATTTAACAATTGTTTACCCTTCTCAATAATAAAGTTAATATAATTTCTAAAATAACAATGCTGGAAAAACAAAAAACCTGGAAAATCGTTCTTTCCCAGGTTTTCTTAATAAGTAATAGCTACTAATTTGATTCAATCTTACCAGCTAACGGTATTGTCAGACTGATTTTTTGACGATTATAATAATTTTTCGCCAAATAATGACCCCATTAACGCTACTGCAACTGAGGCAGTTTTATTCTTTTCATCCAAAATTGGGTTGACTTCTACAAATTCTGCTGATGTAATAATTTTTGCTTCTTCCAACATTTCCATTGCAAGATGACTTTCTCGATAGCTAATTCCACCGAGAACTGGTGTACCGACTCCCGGTGCATCACTAGGATCTAAACCATCCAAATCTAGTGATAAATGAACACCATCTGTCCTTTCTTTTAAATAAGAGATAGCTTCTGACATGACAGCAGTCATCCCTAAGCGATCAATCTCATGCATGGTATACACCTTTATACCCTTTTCCTTTATCAACTCTCGCTCCCCTTCATCCAGTGAACGAGCCCCGATAATAACAATATTTTCTGGTTTTATCTTTGGTAAATATCCTGAAATATTAGTTAAAGTATCGTGACCAATTCCTAAACTCGCAGCTAATGGCATGCCATGGATATTTCCAGAAGGAGACGTTTCAGCTGTATTTAAATCTCCGTGCGCATCATACCAAATAACACCAAGATTATCATAATTTTTTGCTACACCAGCTATCGTTCCAATCGCAATGCTGTGGTCACCCCCTAGAACTAATGGAAAATGACCTTGCTGAACAACATCATTTACAGTAAAAGCAAGCTGCTCACTCGCTTCAGCAACCGCTTTCAAATTACGTAAGTTTGTATCTTGTGGTACCATCTTTTCTGCTCGACCTATTTCAATGTCGCCTAAATCCTCTACTTGATGACCAATTGCTTCTAAACGCTCTACTACGCCAGCATAGCGAATAGCACTTGGACCCATATCTACGCCTCTTCGCATTTGGCCTAAGTCCATTGGAACACCGATTATTGAAATCTTATCTGTATTCATTATGATTCCTCCTTACCCATTCTACTCTTATTGTATCGTTCAATGACTAAATGACTCAACTCGACAAAATAATGTATATATATACGCTTACATTTTCGAATAATTAAATTACTTTATAAAGCCATTTACTTATAGTATGACCTTATATGTTCTTCACTTTCTCATTAATTTGTAGAACTCATCAGTTTATACCTTTGCAATTAATTGGTGACAAGTAGATTATTACTTGATTTAAGCTTTATAGCCCTTTTTATGATAGAGGCATCGACTGTTAGATTAAAGGTCTATCCGTTATCACCCTAATAATGATAGCTCATGTTTCAGCGTCAAAATAATTAAAAAAACCTTAGAGCATCGTCTAAGGTTTTGAGTATATGTATAAGTTATGGTGGAGCCTAGCGGGATCGAACCGCTGACCTCCTGCGTGCAAAGCAGGCGCTCTCCCAGCTGAGCTAAGGCCCCACTAGCAATACTTAAATATGAGCCATGAAGGACTCGAACCTTCGACCCTCTGATTAAAAGTCAGATGCTCTACCAACTGAGCTAATGGCTCGTAAATGGCTGGGCTAGCTGGATTCGAACCAACGCATGACGGAGTCAAAGTCCGTTGCCTTACCGCTTGGCTATAGCCCAATAATAAAATCATTCGATAGTTCTTGTTTAGTCTTTACGATTCAAACCGAATCATTCAATAAAGACAACTTTGTTTTTTTCCAAAATATGTATCATATGTAAATATAAAAAGGACGATACACAGTATGTCCAATAGTTTAATCACTATCAAAATGGTGGAGGGGGACGGATTCGAACCGCCGAACCCTGAGGGAGCGGATTTACAGTCCGCCGCGTTTAGCCACTTCGCTACCCCTCCATATTTAAATGGTGCCGGCAAGAGGACTTGAACCCCCAACCTACTGATTACAAGTCAGTTGCTCTACCAGTTGAGCTACACCGGCAAATGGTGGAGGATGACGGGATCGAACCGCCGACCCTCTGCTTGTAAGGCAGATGCTCTCCCAGCTGAGCTAATCCTCCGTAAAATGGTGACCCGTACGGGATTCGAACCCGTGTTACCGCCGTGAAAGGGCGGTGTCTTAACCGCTTGACCAACGGGCCAATCTTTTATAATAGTAAGCTTCCAACCGGGCTCGAACCGGTGACCTCTTCCTTACCATGGAAGTGCTCTACCTGCTGAGCTATGGAAGCATGGCTCCGCAGGCAGGATTCGAACCTGCGACCGATCGGTTAACAGCCGATAGCTCTACCACTGAGCTACTGCGGAACGTTATGCCTGGCGACGTCCTACTCTCACAGGGGGAAGCCCCCAACTACCATCGGCGCTAAAGAGCTTAACTTTCGTGTTCGGTATGGGAACGGGTGTGACCTCTTTGCTATTGCCACCAGACTTTTTAAAAGACAAGTATTATTATACTACTATCTTATTTTTTTTCAAGAGTTTTTTTGAATTTTACCCTCAAAACTAGATAAAGATTGATGAAGAGTGAGTAATCACCGTGAAAAGCTTCCGCTTTTCTAATCCAGTTACAGCTCCTATGTGCTCGAGGTCACAAGTCATCTCACTACGGTGGCTAAGCCTCCTCGTAAGCTGCCTCGTGCTTGTCGCACATGAACAGTCGCTTTCACTATTTTCTTTTGGTTAAGTCCTCGATCGATTAGTATTCGTCAGCTCCACATGTCACCATGCTTCCACCTCGAACCTATCAACCTGATCATCTTTCAGGGATCTTACTAGCTAATGCTATGGGAAA
>NZ_JBBAXC010000023.1 GCF_037120725.1 Bacillus spongiae | reverse complement strand
CAGCTCCTATTCTACCAACTAAGTGGTCTCCAAGCTGAAGAAGAACATCGCCTGATCGGCTGCGCACTCTCGTTAACTAATTTCTAGGATTGGGTGCAAATCACAGAAAATGGTGAAGAGACTTTATTTAAAGCAATTTAAACTGGATGATCATAAGAATCGATTGTACACCACCAAAAGGGATGATACATGTTAATTTTATATTCCTTACCATATTTCTGTGGCTATTTTATTATTGTAGAATGGAAAAATAGATGAACGAAAAAATAAAAGAGTGTGATTGAAATCACACTCTTTTATATTTGAATAGTTTAAACTTTTTGAAAAATAGATAAGGAAATTGTTTTCTTTAAATCATATTATTGCCATTCGAGTTATTTGCTGCTTCTTTAAATAGAGACAATTTCTGAAGAGGTTGTGAACGGAAGCTTTCATCGACTTATAAAAGTAGAGTGAAGTACTCCTATATGCTATAAATCTTTCAAAATAATAACTGTCAACATAAAAATTTTCCTAAAATAACATCAAATGGTTGATTTAATTTTTAGAATATTGTAAAATCACAATAATATAAGAGAGGAGGTACTAACTAATATTTTTTAGTGCTTTAAACCGAGTATTACAATGTGAATATTTAAATTAAAGCATTACAAGACTAAAATCTATTGTTTATTGGAAAGGGGAAAGAAATGAAAAAGAGAAAATTTGTATCGACATTACTAGCTACTTCGCTATCTGTAGGAGCCTTTTTAACGCCAACAACAATCAGTTCGGTTTCAGCAAATTCAGTTCCAGAAACAACTTCAGCTGAAGGGAATGAAACGCTGAAGCAACAAAGTAAGCTAAAGAAAATGATTGAAAAAACAACGAAAGCAAAGAAGAAATTAAAGATTTCATGGGATGAGAAGAAAGGTGTTCCCCGCTATATTTCTGGTAAACTATCAGATGAAAATGCAGATATTTCAGCATTTCTTAAAGAGAATAAAGATCTCTTTCAAATTGAAGACGGAGAATTTAAGATTGTTGAGAGAGAAACGGATGAGCTTGGCATGACACATTATCGTACTCAGTTCACCGTAGATGGTATTCCAGTATATGGAGCTGAATTAAATGTCCATACGGACCAAAATGGTGTTGTGACATCGATAAACGGTCAAGCAGAACCAAAATTGCTTAATAAAAAATGGTCTAACTCTATTAAACTATCAAAAGAGAATGCCCTTGAAGCAGCAGAAGAACATTTAAGTTTATCACCTGAGGAAGATACGTATACGACTGAACCGAAGGTCGACCTTTATCTCTATAAGCATGAAGAAAAATGGGTGCCTGCCTATATCGTAGAGCTTCAGTTTTTAGAGCCGTATATTGGTCGCGAGCTAATCTTTATAGATGCTAAAAAGGGTGACGTATTGAAATCACAAAATCTAATTAAACATGCGACGGAAACTGGACCACAAACGGGAACAGGTACAGGCGTTTTAGGCGATAGTAAAAGCCTCAACACTTATTTTGATGCTGATAAGGGATCATATTATTTAATCGATACGACAAAATCGATGTTTAATGTGGATGAAACGGCTCCAATTTTATTGGATGGTGTGATTAGAACCTATGATTCTAACGAAATATGGAATACAGGTTCAATTGTTTCAGATAGCGATAACATCTTTGAGGACAAAGCGGCAGTAGATGCGCATTATTATGGTGGAGTCGTCTACGATTATTTTTATGATAAGCATAATCGCAATAGCTATGATGATAAAGGAAGCGATATCGTATCAAGTGTCCATGTAGAAAAGGCTTGGAATAATGCCGCTTGGGTCGGAACACAAATGGTATATGGAGATGGAGATGGAATAACTTTCAGCCCGTTATCAGGGTCTTTAGATGTAGTTGCCCATGAGTTAACACATGCCGTTACTGATTTTTCAGCCGATTTAGTGTATGAAAATGAATCAGGTGCATTAAATGAATCCTTCTCAGATGTATTTGGAATAATCGTAGAAGCAGAAAATGATACTACGGATTCTGTCGATTGGTTATTGGGTGAGGACGTCTATACGCCTAATGTAGCGGGAGATGCGTTAAGAAGTATGGAGGACCCAACGCTTTATGGACAACCTGATCATATGAATGATTTTGTTGTCCTTCCAAATACTGCTGATGGGGATCATGGCGGAGTTCATACAAATAGTGGTATTCCGAATAAGGCTTTCTACCATATTGCTAATGCAATTGACTTAAAAAATACCGTTGCCGGAGAAGATGTGAACCTTGATAAAACAGGTGAAATCTATTACCGAGCTTTAACAAAATATTTAACGTCTCAATCCCAATTTATCGATGCACGTAACGCTATATTACAGGCGACAGAGGACCTATATGGTGCGGATAGTGAAGAATACAGCGCCGTTGCGGATGGATTTGCTTCTGTTGGAATCGGTAGTGCTGCGGATTCAAATGATACATTTGAGGCAGCCTATCAATTAACAGACGATGAAGTATACACAACGACTATCTCATCTGCAACAGATAAAGATTATTACAGCTTTACTTCAGATGTTGATGGGGAGATTACAGTCAATTTAACGAATCTTACAGTAGATGTCCCGGTTGATTATGAGCTGTATTTATACGATAGTAATAAACAACTTATTGAGACATCGGTAGCTGATGAGGCCTCTAATGAGTCCATCGTCTTGTCAACTTCAGAAGCAGGAACCTATTATGTTGAAGTTGTCGGGTTAGACGACACAATCAGTGAAAGTCCATATTCTATTACGGCGACGTTCCCAGAGAACCCTGAACAAGCTGATCTAGTCGACAAAAAATGGTTTGATGAAATGGTAGAAATTCGATCTCCTCATCCATACCCAAGAAATTACAATCAAGTATTTACGTATTCAAAACCAGGAGTTGAAAAAATCAAGATTCATTTTGTTGCTATTTATACAGAACAAGGTTCTGACTTCGTCTATGTAAAAGATAAAAATGGAGATGTTGTAGCAACATATGATGGCATTAATGAAGATATTTGGGTGGAAGTCGAAGGCGATGAAGTGAATATCCAATTAGTGTCTGATCGAAAAAGACAATTGGACGGATTTTTAGTTGATCAAGTGAGTTATTTACATGACTCCTTAATCCTAGACTAATTGGTTTTCGAATCTTTGACATTTCTTAAAGAAATAGGTTAAGTCATAGAATTTTTTAATCATAATGAAAAGGAGAGACCAAATTTACATGGTCTCTCTTTCTTTAAGTAGGCTCTAGTATCTCCGGAAAATCTCCACATACGACCGTTTGACAGTGCTCATTCGTTAATCGTTTCAATATAGGATTTATAAACCTTCTCCATTTTTGTCGCCATCACACTTGAGGTAAAATGGTCGGTAGCGTAAGCTTTTGCTGCTAAGCCTAGCGTTTGGCGTGCATTTTCGTTTGAAAGGAGATAACGAATGGCGTTTGTTAACTCCTCAACATTTCCTGGCTCGCAGAGAAGTCCTGTTCTCTCATGTTGAATCATTTCTGGAATTCCTCCACAAGTCGTTGTAATAATGGCTTGCTGAGAAAGCATGGCTTCAATAAGGGCTAATGGAAAATTATCATTTAAGGTTGGGAGAACATATATATCAGAATGTGAAAGAATCTCAGCAATGTCAGTTCGTTTTCCTAAAAAAAGTACGTTTGAAAGCTGTAAATCATTCACTTGTTTGATGAGTGTCTCTTTCATTACTCCGTCTCCAATAATCCAAAGCTCAACATTAGAGGCTTCTTCTCCTAGTAAGGCAAAAGCGTGTAACAACCCTTCATGTCCTTTGCGCGGAGAAAGTCTGGCTACACAGCTAATAATGACTTTTTCTTTATGTTGTAATTTTGGAAGTGGGTTGAACTCAACTCCTGAATGTATAGTGGTCATCTGTTCTTCTTTTGCATCAAATGAAGCTAAAGGCGTACGGAAGGCATCCGCGATGATGATGATTTCATTTGCTGCTCTCAATCCTTGCTTTTCAATTTCTGTAAAATATAATTCTTCAAGAGATCCAGCTTGAATTTTTTTGAATTTTAAACGGCTTTTTGTAAATAAGCCATGTGGAGTAAAAAGCAACGGCTTCTTATATCGGTGATTTAGACTACTTAAAATAAAGAGAGCAAATAAATCTTGGGCGTGAATGACATCATAGGTGTCGATTTGTTTTCTTTCAAGAAATAACGTATAGACGTGAAGAAAGCTCAAGTTTTTGACGATTTTTTCATGAACGACACCGTACCGATTATGCATAAATGATCTTGCTTGCTCAGCTGCAAAAGGGATATGGTTATTAAATTCAGCCTGTGACATTTGGAGTGGCGAGAGGACATCTACGTGATGACCTAACTTCTCGCATCCAGATTTCAATGAGGTAATATAGTTTGAAAGTCCGCCTGTGTTTGGATATTTAAGAAATGTTACATATAAGATGTTCAATTTGTTTAAAATAGAGGAGCTTTTCCGTCCAAATGACTGCAAGTTGGACGGAATTGGACTTTTTGTTGGGACATCGTAAAATCGATCCATAACAGACAAGAGAGTGGGGTGAATGAAGAGGGGCTCCAATTGCTCATTGTTTTTTTCACTCATTTTTCTCACTCTTTCCTTCTATTTGTAAATCCCCAAATCTTTGCCCCACGTTTCAATTTTGGTAAGGTGATAAAGCAGAAGCTCCCCTCCACGATTATCAAAAAGACGACGGAGCTGAGTTTGTAGCCCTTTTTCCAGTGTCCGTTGCAAATAGGCCATCTTATACAGATCTAGTGGTTTCTCATCAAACTGAATTCCGCGTTTTTGCATTTCGTTTGCGTACACGTTAATGCAGTGCGTTCGAATTTCCTCGGCATGAGGCTGCCAATCTTTTCGGAAGCCTAATAAAATTTCCACTAACACAATCATGTCAAACCAGCCAGAAGCGAACTTTGCTCCTTCCCAATCAATCAATTGAATATCCCAGGCTCTTTCCTTGCTGACGTCTTTTGAACAAATATTTTGCATATGAAGGTCACCGTGTGTAATGGATGAACCACTTTCCATTAATTCAGGAAAAAAATCAGGTCCACGATCGTACGTTTTCATAAGTGCCTTGTAGCGAGGTGCAATAATCCTTTTTAAATGTTTATCCTTTGCTGCGTCCTGTAAAAAAACCATCGTTTTGGAGATGGATTTTCGACGCCTCGTTCTCATTTTTTTGGAATCATATATGGGAAGCCATGGTTGGAACGTACTTTCCTCTTGATGAAAATTGTCTTCATACGTGTGAGCATGCAGCTGGGAAATGGACGGGATAATGTAGTCAAAATGCTTTGGGGTAAATGTAAGCTGTCCCCGGATTTGCTGTAGACATTCCATGAAAATCCATGTTTCTCCACCGTTAATGAAAGACTCTACAACGTGGATTTTTGGTAGGAAGGATTCAAGGAAAGGGTAAGCCTTCGTATAAAGATTAATTTCAATTTCGTTTTTATAGTTTGTAGACGAATAGATTTTAAAAATGATAGGGTAGTTGCTTTTCGATGATTTGACTTGCAATTTATAAATGCTGCTGCGTTGGGTTGACTTCAAGCATTCAATTGATGACGGAACAATTCTCACTGATTCTTCTAAGGAAGTGGATAGCTTCTCCTCAATCTTATGTTTTTTGAATAAAGAATACAGTTCTTTCGGTTGGTACACACAAATCACTCCTTTTTTTTCCGATTCCATGCATTCCGTAAATGAGATAGTGAGCTTCTAATAAAAGGCATTGGATCACGCCAGGAAAAGAGAGCATAGACGTTTTTTCCTTTAAAACCTGATGTGAAATCCTTTATCTTCATGAGTCCCCGTTTCCGTTTTTCAAGGAAAGTTAGAAAATAACGAACGAGATAGATCCATTGAACCCCATCGATTTGTTCAAGTTGTGCTGACGGCTGCTGCCCTGTTAAATATTGATAATATAAATAGACAAAATCTACACCTGCTGCTCCTGTTAAACTATGTGTTAACCAAAAACGAGGATTGATCTCAATCAGCTTATATTCTCCGTCACGTGGATCTTTTTTGTATTCAATCATCCCAATCCCTTTTAGTTGGAGCGTTTCTAATAGTGGCACGCCTAAATTTACTAATTCGGGAATTCGTTTTGATACGATGTGTGCTCCTGTCCCAAATTGTATGGGAAACTGGTGATTTTTTTGGAGTGTGAATAAGGCAATTAAATTCATTTCGTCATCAAAGAAAGTGGCTAGTTTGTAAAACGTTTGATTGTCTCCTGGAATAATCTCTTGAATGACGATTTCCCCCACATTTTGATAAAGAGGAAACTCTTCTCGTAGTTGGGTCGCATTTTCGATTAAGATGGCCTTCGTATTTAAATGTTTCCGAAATTCATGACCAGCAACGGGCTTTAATATACAAGGAAATTCTAGTTCGTCTATAGTGGCTTCTAATTGGTCTTCATTTTCAACAAAAAATGTTTTGGCTGTTGGGACATTGTGTTCTTTCGCGATGTCATATGTTTTCTTTTTATCTAATAAATCTTCTACAAGGGAGTGTTCAGGAAATATAAATAGGAAATATTCAGCCAGTACACCCCGGTATTTTGAAACGAAAATAACATAATCGTCGGCTCCGACGAATAGAACAGGTTTTTCGTCAAAATCCTTGGCGAATTTAATCAAAAAGGAAAGTAGCTCTGCTTCTTCTGTTAGTGGACTTGGGCAAATAGCACATGAAGCTAAGCGAGATTTCCCTTTTTGATACGGACCTTCTGTATCAAATGCATACACATCAATTCCTTTATCCGCTAATATATGAATCATCCCTACACCATTTGCGCTTAAATCGAGAACTACGGCAGCATGTTTATTCATTGCGTTCCTCTTCCTTACTTGCCAATAGTTGTTGATATTTTTCGGAAATTTGATTGACCATCATGTCACGGGTAAGTTGTTTTTGAGCGTAGTCGTAAGCATTTTGTGCCAATTTAGCTCGGGTATCTTTTTCCAGAATGAGACGTTTAAGTTGTTTGGAAAGAGCTTTAATATCTTTAGGTTCGATGATAATACCCGTTTTATCGTGTTCGATTAATTCTGGAATACCCCCGCAGTTCGTTGTAATTACCGCAGTACGGCTATGCATCGCTTCGATAATTGACACAGGTAGGTTGTCGTTTAGTGTAGGAAGGACAAATATATCCGTATGACTTAAAATGTTGGCTATGTCGTCTCGTTTTCCTAAAATGCGGACGTTGTCTAAGTGAAGCGATTCTTTCATTTCTTCCAGTGTCGTTCTCATTTCACCATCTCCAACGATTAGAACCTCCACATGTTTCGTGTGTTTTTTTATTTTGGAAAGAGCCTTTAATAAGTCATTATGACCTTTTCGAGGACCGAGTCTAGATATGGATGAAATGATGATTTTTTTGTTTTTTTTCCTTTGTACTGCTGGAAAGTCAATTCCAGTGTAGATGGTAGTTAATTTCTTAGCTTTTGCTCCCATGTCCTTTAGAGGTTTATGAAAGGAGTCACTGATCACAATAAGATGATCAGCGTATTTTATCGCTTTCCGTTCAATTGTTTCATAGTAAATTTCTTCGACTGATCCCTTTTCAATACGATTAAATTTGATTCGATTAAAGGTAAACATCCCATGCGGGGTAAATAATAAAGGTTTATTGTATTTAGCATTAAACCTACCTAGAATATTCGCTGTAAAAAGATCTTGAGCATGAAAGATATCGTATTGATCGAGGTCCATTTTCATTAACATTTGTTCATAAATATATAAGAGACGGGTGCTTTGTAATATTTTTTTTGAGTACTCTCCGTAGCGGTTTGTAAGAAAATTCTTTAATTTAGGGACAATCTCTTTCCTTAAGGCTGCAACCTTCTCCTGAGGAAATTGATTAGGCGAAATTACATCGACTTTATGTCCCATTTCTATGAGGCCATCTCGCAATGAGGTAATATAGTTAGATAGCCCTCCTGTATGGGGGTAGTCCCAAAATGTTGCAATTAAAATGGACAGTTGTTTTTTAGAAGATCGTTTCTTTTTTCCACCTGACCCTCCACTTGGTTTTTGATTATAGTCTTTTTCTGATAAAGGTGGTGTGACGTTATAATAGTGATCTAATGCGGAGATGACATAAGGATAGGGGAATAGGAGCTCACTCATTGCCAAACCCTCCTAATCATCTCGAATGCTTCGGCATACGGAACGCCAACTGTCATGCCTCGGACATTCGCTAAATGTTTTACCCCCTCGAAAGAGCGGGGATGCGGGAAATCCCTCATTTCAACATCGTAATGCTTCAATGCTGATAGTTTATGATCAATCGTTGTAGAAATATTTACAAAATAATTTGGTTTAAAAGTATGGTCGTTTGTTTGGGTATTCCATTCACTTGAAGAAACCGTTTCAAATGCAAGGATATCGATTGGCTTATTGTTTGGCAATGGGCGCGCAGCGGTTAATACTGCCTGAAATGTCACCTGGTGATCTCGGTTTAGGTCACCGTAATGATGTGTAAAAATCGTATCAGGATTATAACGGGCAATGAACCCTTCGATTTGCTTCGTTAATAAATGCAGTGGCTGCATTTCTAGTTCAAGGTTTGGGTGTTCTAAAAAAATGAGCTCATGAATCCCGATTTCATTATTTGCTTGTCTAGCGAGCTGCTGAATATGGTGCGCTTCTTCTTTTCTGCCGAGTGCGGTAATAATCGACACAACTTTATTCCCTTGAAGAATTAGTCGTTTTAACGTTCCACCTAGCCCTAACAATTCGTCGTCTGGATGTGCTGCAATGACTAAAACCGTATTGCTCAATGTTCATTCCTCCAATCTAACACGTATTACATTACTATATGTTGAAAGGAACAAAGAGGAAATAGACAGAAGCGGAAGGGCAGTGGTAAATATGACAACTTCTTTTTAAATGAAAAATTAACGTCGTCTTTGTTGAAAATATACGAATAGGTAAACAGATAATAAGAATGGTCTTGAACGTAAACCTTCACGACCGCCGTTACAGCAACGATATAAGAAAACTGTCTATCAATGATAGTGAGAACAGACGGGTGATGAGGGACTTTTCTACTAGTGAAGAAGTTTGAAGGGTGATGTAAAGTAGTTTGAAATATCGAAAGAAGTATAAATAAACCTTATAAAAAATCTTAATTAAAGTGATATTCAACTAACTCAAGCAACTATTAAACCTAAAAATAGTGAGTTTATTTCGTGTTATCATCAATGTGCTTCTTTGACCATTTCCGGTTGTCTATAAATACAAGCTGTTGGTATCAGCCATATTCGTGATTCCATTTTCTTTTACTGTACTTAAAAAATCGTTTGAAAACATAAAGGGAGTTCTTTATCGTTAATAATCGTTTCATTAGCGCCTATAGATACTGAAATCGCGACTCTAAAATAATCACTAGGTTTGGTTTAGTATAGGTAATGTGAGTTAAAAAGAACAAAAGGAATCAAAACGACAGATGGTATAAAGGTGATTTTTCTCAAATGAAATACCTAATAATATGATGTTTCAGGGCAACTAAAAGAGCGATTTCCTTTTGGTTTCGAGGAATGGAAAAATACAATCCCTTTACGAACGGAGTCGATTCAAACGAACTATGTATCGTACGGTAATCTCTTAACCGTACAAAAGAAATCAAACATATTCAATAGAGGAAACGGAGTAGGTGAACAAAGACTAGTTCAAACCTTATCCTTCCATTCTTTATACAACGAAGGCTTTAGCGTTTTCACATGAGTTAAAAACTCTTCCATTAAGCCAAATTTACGAATTCCTTTAAAGAGTTTTTTAGGAACAGTTGTAGTCGTTGAGAATGCTCGTTTATGGTCGATGACTTTAAATTCACCTTTTATGTTTATTAGCATATGTCGAACTTCTGTATCCCATCGATTGAACCCTACACGCTTCAATTCTTCGAGTACATTTAAAATTTTTAATGTGAGTTCTTTATTCATTGTTCTATTATGCTTTAAGTAACGTGCAAGTGATATTCCTTGAACATATTCCATCACAATATAATTGTCTCCATATTCATAAAGACGAGGAAAAATAGGGGAGGATTGACCAGTTTGTAAAGCTTGTAGTTCTTTCTGTTGTGTTTCTTCATGGAAATAGTACTTAACACACTTCTTTTGCGATAATTTATAAATTTTTCCATCTTTGCCGTCCCCGATGGGGGAAAAAGGGGATAAGTCCAATTCTGTTATTTTCCGTTTCTTATGAAAATCATATTTCATTCATTTCCCTCCTTTATTCATGATACGTTAGTCGTTTATATAAACCTTCAATCGATTGCTTCTTTATAGTGTATGGCGAATGTTCCAATTATGTAATCAAACGGATTAATTCAGTTGATAAGTCTAACTGTTTATGCATTCATCGCCCATTTTACATTCGAACTATTAGAAAAAACCTTTCAATTTGAAAGGTTTTTTTGTAATGGTGTGATTTATTAGACGAGTAGAGGATGAATATTCTCGTATTTTTCAGTATCTAACTACGAGGCATTGAATCCTGCGAACGAAAAAAAGGTCAAGGTGCTACTAATTCAACCTTTATTCGATCTGGGTCTTCAAAAAATACAGCATAATAATCTTTCCCTCCTGCAAAAGGGTGTTTATCAGGGTAAAGAATGGTCACACCTTTTTCTTTTAGCTTTCTTGTTACTTCATCAACGTGTTGACGTGAACTTGCGTGGAAAGCTAAATGATTTAGGCCTACGCGACATCTATGATAGGGAACATCCATAAATCTTTCTTCTGTTTGCACGAAACATAGGTATGTTTCTCCAATGATCCAGCTTTGCCCAATTTCCCATTTTTGATAAGGTTCATATCCTAATTCCTCTAATAACCAACCCCAAAAGGCAACTGAATTTTTCAAATTAGAAACATAAATTTCTATATGATGTATAAGTCCTTGTGGCAAGTAGGAACCTCCTTTTTTATGTTTTCACATCATTGGATAACCAAGTCGTTTTATCTATTATTAGAAAAAACGCCTATTATAAAAAATGTGCATATAGGACATATGGGTACTATATGCTTGGTCGTTTTGACTAACATTTACAAATCATGAGGTGATTCCCATCTGGGTCTTTGAAAGTAAAATAATGATTATGTTCAATATTTGAGGTCATATCGACCTCTTTATTTTTCATATACGTATAAGCTTCCTCAATATTTTCTGTATTAAAGTGGAAGGTAGGAGCTTTAAATGTCTTCTCAGGGGAGTAGATTTTGCTGTCTAATACGACTTGTGTCCCTTTCATTGGAAGAACATAAATATGACCAAATTGTATTTCACCATCTGCGGGCAGGCCTAAGATTTGACTATACCACTCTCGTGCTTCCTCTATGTTTCGGACAGGAACAAAAATTGCACCAATTTCATTTAAAATAGGATTTTTCATTATACTACCTCTCCTTCTTTTTTTTATCTCCTTTCTATTCGATGTCTTCCTGTTAGATTCCTGCCTATCGTCCTTTCTAGAATGATGAGGTGCTAAACTTTAACCAAACAAGCAATTATATCAACGTACAAGCAAGGAATTAGGCATTCGCTGATTTTATGAAAAATGGGCTTTAGATTGGGTCAATGCCCTCCCGAAGAACGTATATATGGTGTAGAAATATGATTAAATCGTCTATAGAAAAGGGAGGAGTTGCTATGTCATCACCGAAAGATTCCTTTCATTCGTTCTTAGAAACATTGAAAGGAAAAGTGGTGAACATCGAACTTGGTTCGTCTGAAATTAACAGCGGCTTGTTGCTGGATGCGCCATCTGATTATATAGTTGTTTCAACGAATGTTGATCAACTTATCTATATTAACACCAACCATGTAAAAAGAATTATTGAAAAAACAGATGTGAAGATTTCACCAGAGCAAGAAGAGGAAGCAGAGCCAGAATGGAGTATCTATAGTGATTTTTCAGAATTGGTTCAATCATTTCAAAACAAATACACTTATATTAATAATGACACGAAAAGTGGATTAATACTTGGCTATGTTGAAAACTATCTCATCGTTTCTAATGAAACGAATGGAATTGTTTACTATAATATCGCTCACATCCATACAATTTATGAAGATCTTGTCAAGCAAGTAGAGGAATCCAATGCAGAGATAACTGAATTTGAACAAGTAGACAAAGTGGAACAATTACTTTGTTCATTGTTTCAGAAAGAAGTGACAATCGACCTTGGTGAGACAGATATAATAGAAGGAACGTTAATTGATTGTAGTGAAGATCACTATAAAATAGTGCGTAATGAGGAAGTCCATTTGATTAACCCTCTTTATATTCACAGCATTTGTGAAAGAATAATCGATTTACCTCAGGAAGAGGATTTAGAAGAAGTTGAAGAAACCCAACCGATAAACGAAGAAGAAATAGATGAGACCGAGTATGACCTTTTCGACGATTCCGTTGATCCAAATGAAGAAGAGTTTATTGAAGTGGAAGAGGAGTATCGAAGAGGCTATCGAGTCCGGACAAATATTAGGAGAAGATGGAAAGAAAAAGAAAAACATTCAAAAGAAACCGTTGATAAAACGATTGACTATTTCTGGAATCCTTAAATTCCACATATTGTATGAAGCAACTAGTGTAAGGGGAGTAGGAGGATTATAATAACTCGATTCAAAATTATGAACAAAAGCAGCGAGACGAACGGTTTTTAAACATCCATTTAACGCTTGGGGTACAGTGGGATTCCGAGCGTTTTTATTTTGCTACGATGTCAGTGAACGCCGTTTGACAGAGTATTCATGACTGAAGAAATTTTAAAAATAACCTTCTATTCGGTATTGGCATCTGGGTACATATGTTTAACTAATACTGTATATTGACTTTCTTCTTTCTATAAGCTCCTATACAAAAGAGGTCGATTCCTCGGGGAAGAAATCATTCAAAAACAAGGAATATATGAGATTCAAACAGGATGGACCGAAGTGAAAACTATTCTTGAACTGGGACTTTACTCATTCATTCAGCTTTAAAAAGATGACAACCTTTACGGGACAATGCAAAAAATAAGGAAATTGATTCATCATTTGAAATGACAGGATACTAGAATAAATATGATATACTTTTAAAATGAGTAAACATGAGGAGTTCCATGATGCTAGAGAAATTGAACAGGTGGCTGCAAAAACTATTACCAATTATCACACCCATTAGTGTCATCATAGGTGTTTTATTCGCGGATTATTTAGCTCAATGGACATTTATCGTGCCTTGGGTATTTGCCATGATGACTTTTTCAGGAAGTTTAAGTTCTAACTTTCATTCTGTGAAAGAAGTATTTTTACGACCGCTCCCGTTACTTTTCGTACTGATACTTCTTCATATTGTTATGCCATTATGGGCTTATGGAATAGGATCAATCGTTTTTCAAAATGCTTATACGATAACCGGTTTGGTTCTGGGAATGGCTATTCCAACTGGAATAACGAGCTTTGTTTGGGTATTAATCTATAAAGGTAATATAGGACTAGCCCTTTCGGTCATTTTAATTGACACACTATTATCTCCCATCATTGTTCCTGCTACATTGGCTCTTCTAGTTGGAGAACGGGTACCATTTCATGTTGGGCCCTTAATGAGTGGATTCTTTTTCATGATTGTGTTGCCTTCTCTCATCGGCATGACCCTGAATCAGCTTAGTTCAGGAACGATTAAAGATTCATTAGGAGCTACACTAGCCCCTTTCTCGAAGCTCGGAATTGGTATCGTTGTCTCCATTAATAGTGCTGCGGTTGCGCCTTACTTACGTCATATCGATTATGAATTAATCTTAATTGCTAGTACCGTTTTCGTGATTTCAATGAGTGGCTATTTGCTTGCATGGGTAGTAGGAATCCTAACGAAACAAAATAGAGAAAATAGAGTAACTCTATTATTTTGTGGGGGAATGAGAAATATAAGTGCAGGAGCTGTTATGGCGGTACAATATTTCCCTCCACCTGTTGCAGTGCCTGTAGTAGTAGGCATGCTTTTTCAACAAGTGCTCGCATCGATATTTGGGACAGTATTTGCTAAAACAGAAAGAAACACACTAGGAAGCAGGGAGTTGGAGAAAGTTGAACGAAGTAGTTGACCATTTGCAACCGAATCTTAAAATCGTTTTTATCGGCTACAACCCAAGTGTTCGATCATCAGAACAGGGACATCATTATGCTCATCCAAGTAATCGCTTTTGGAAAATACTCCATGCGGCTTCATTAACACCGAGAGTATTTCACCATTCAGAAGATCAAAATTTACTCTCACTAGGCTACGGTTTTACGAATATTGTCAGTAGACCTACTAAAGCGGCAGCAGATATTACATCTATCGAATACGATGAAGGGAGAGTTCTACTGCAACAAAAACTGGGTATTTATCTCCCAAAGGTAGCCTTTTATGTAGGAAAAGGAGTGTATCAGCAACTTACGAAGCGAAAGAAAATCTATTGGGGGAAGCAGGAAGAAAGTGTTGTAGGTGGTGTCATAGACTTTGTAGCCCCCTCTTCAAGTGGTTTAGTTAGAATGAATATAGATGAAATGAGTGCAATCTATCAACAATTAAATCGGTATATATAAATCAGCCTTATGACATTCAGTCATGAGGTTTTTAATATATACATGAAAAACGAACTATAATAATCGCCTCCCATCAAAAGAATATTCCTATTGTATGAGCTTACTGGGTAGACAAAAATTGAACGGAATACGATAGAGTTATTACTTCTTCAACTAATCTATTTCGTTATAATAAACACATTATAGTATTTTCTATCTAGCTGTTTGGTCAATAAAAAGTCCATTCATACACAGATGGATTCTTAATTCGTTATTGTGGAAAGATTCAAAAAATAATGAAATATTTTATACGATAGAAGCATGGAGGTTACGGTGATGAAAGAAACAATAATAAAATCCTTATTAAAAATTGAAGAAGAATATAATGTAAAGGTTCTATAGGCTGTTGAATCGGGAAGCAGAGCTTGGGAATTTCCTTCAAAAGATAGTGATTATGATGTTCGTTTTATCTATGTGCATCGAAAGAATGATTATCTAGCAATTGACCAAATGGGGATCGGGAAGAAAAGAGATGTAATTGAATTACCAATTAATGATTTATTAGATATATCTGGCTGGGAACTTACAAAGGCATTGAGGCTATTTAGAAAATCCAACCCCCCTTTACTAGAATGGCTAAGGTCAAGGATTGTCTATTATCAAGCTTTCTCTACTGTTGACAAGATGAAAGAGCTTAGTATGGATATTTTTGCTCCGAACTCCTGTTTACACCACTACTTAAATATGGCAAGTAAGAATTTTCGTGAATACTTGCAAGGGGATGAAGTAAGAATAAAAAAATATTTCTATGTATTAAGACCAGTATTAGCTGCGAAATGGATAGAAAAATATAATGAGTTTCCACCATTAGAGTTCCCAAGATTACTAGAGGATCTATTACCTGATGGGGAATTAAAGAAACAAATTCAAATCTTATTAAAAAGAAAAATAAACGGAGAAGAGCTTAATTATGAACCGAAAGTTGAAATCATAAACCAGTTTTTAAATGAGGAAATCATAAGACTAAGAGAATATTCAAAGCAAATAAATATCAATATACAAGACCCTACACATCATCTTGATCTGATATTTAGAAGTACATTAGAAAAGGTGTGGAGCTAGGATTCTTTGTTTTCTGGTAACGAATTAGGTAGTCTACTTATTACCGAATAAAGAAGGTTAGATTTTAAAGAATTGGACAAATGCTACAATAAAATATCGCTTTTATTTTTAAGAAAATGAAATATTCCTCCTTATTGTACGTATAAGTTGTTACTGAGGAGGTTGAAATTATGAAAAATATCATTAGTTTCATCAAGAATTTATTCGTTTTGGTGCCTGTTATTGTTTTACTTGTCGGTTGCTTTTCAGAAACAGTGGATGAGAAAACTATTCGAACTTTTTTGGAAAAAGAGTTCACAGGGCCTAGTGATGAACTAAAGGATGCTTTTGAACAAGATGGAGCATTTCCACCTGAACTAGAAGAGTATGTCGAAGAAAACTATAAGCCTCTCGTTGTGAATTGGGAAGAAATGATTAAATCTAATCAAATTATGCTATTTCAAACATTTGCATATGGATATGGGTTTCAATTAAAACCAACTTCTATTGAGATGAAACTAGTTCAAGATAATGCATATGATTATGAAGTAAAAGTGGAATATACAAAAGACAATCAAAAAAACACTGCAATTATCACGGCAAGAATTAATCTCAATGAAAATGGAAAGATAGTATCTATCCGAAATATGGATGATGATGGTTTATTAGAAATAATGAAACCATGAACAGGCAAATTGAACATAAAATCTAAGAAAGATCGCATTCCTCTAATAAGAAATGCGATCTTTTCCATTTTTTTAATTGTATAATTAGGTTGTATTTGAAATAATTGTAATATAATCATGATAGTTAAGTAAGCAATGAGATCAATGTCATAGGAAGATGGAGAGATTTGAATGAGTAGAGTAGGAGTGTACAAGGTGGATATTACACCACCTTTAGGGATTGACTTTATTGGATATCATAGAACAACAGGGATTACAAACGTTAATGAAAGAATATATGCGACAGCGTTTGTGTTTGAAAGCAACAAAACGAAAACGGTTTTTATTAGTGTCGATAATATTGGAATGCTCGTTGAAGATACTTTAAGAGTCCGTCAGCAAATAGCCATGGAATTAAATATTTCTATTGAAGTAATAACTATTGTCTATAGCCATACTCATTCAGGACCTGCTACAGTCAGTCATAGTGAAGTAGTAAAAGCTTATAAAACAATATTGATAAGAAATGTTGTTAAAGCGGCAGTTAATGCAAACAACAATTTGGAGCCTTCTGAGGTTGGTTGGAATGTTACAACAGGGGACATAGGTGTAAATCGAAGAGAAAATACGCCTGATGGTAAAGTAATAATGGGAACAAATGAAAATGGTATTGTTGATAAACGGATAGGCATTTTAGTAGCTCGAAATAAACATACACAAAAGCTATCCGGAGCCATTGTGTTTTGTACTGCACACCCTAATGTATTAAAGAAGGATAGTGATATCTTATCAGCAGATTATCCGGGATTAACACGCGAAATTCTAGAATCCACATTTAAATGTCCAGTAATCATTGTACAGTGTGCAACTGGAAATGTTAACGCTAAGTACCGTGGTTCAATGGAAGCGTTAAGGAAAATGGCCTATGTATTGAGTGGGAATGTTCTTACGATGATTCCATCTACTCCTTTCAAATCTATTTCCAAGCTTGAAATAATTTCTGATAAGGTGCCATTGGATTTAAAAGCAATTCCTGAACCTGATGAACTAAAAAAAATGGCGGCAGCAGCTGAAGAACAGTGGGGAGTGAATCCAAATAAGTGGCTTACGGCTATGGTAGATAAGTACAATCAGCAAAATAGACACATATCCATTGAGTTGGAAATTCAACTATTTCAACTAAACGAAGGCTTATTTTCAGGAATACCAATGGAGCCTTTTTCGGAATCTGCTCTTATTGTTCAAGAAAAGCTTAAAAGCAATCTTGCTTTTTTTGGTGGCTATACAAACGGATATCTTGGATACCTACCGACAAAGGAGGCATATCCATTTGGAGGCTATGAGGTGGAGCTTAATCCAATCGTATATGGACCCATAACAGGATTATGGATGCCTCCAGTCGAGAATACAGCTGATTTGGTGGTGAACAAAGTCTTTGAACTACACACTATAACATCTTCAACTAATAGCTGCTCTAACTAAAGATATATAACAAACCTTTTTTTTCTAAACATTACGATTCAGCATTCAGCGCAAGAATTGAAAAACATGAACGATGCAATCGATGAATTTTCATTTTAAAAACGAAACTTCTATAAAATTGGAAGTTTCGTTTTGATTTAGTTGGCTTTTTAATTAAGCTACTTTTTTATTATCTAACTATTTAGAGGATTTTAAGATTGGATATTTTGAAAAAGTGATATAGTCAGAACTACCGTTGAAAATGTATCTGCGGACATTAAAGTTATTATTTTTCCTCTGTTTTTCTCTTTTGATGATATTATAAGTTCTCGGGAAAGCGCACTCCATATAACAATAGATACGATGGCTACTATTAATAGCAACATATTTTCGCCCCTTGTATAATAATTTTGACATTTGGTAATATCAATGTATCGAAGTTTCAATATTTTGTAAAAAAATCTTTTTATAATCAAGCCTTTCATCGTGATTTCGTTCTCTGTTGCTGAAACCTTTCAAATACATGAAACCAAGCAAGGTCATTGTTGACGGTTTGGCTATATTAGAGCCACTTTATACGACTTTTTCCACCAGTATGCATTTTAAAGGAATACCAAGAATCAGTACATAAACTCTTTCAGCTGAAGGTTTATGACTGATTGCTAAGTACTATTCTCAAAGTGATCCTTCTATTAGTTTGTATAGCCTATCAATTAGATAAGTCGATTGTAGTATTCTGCTCGGCGATTAAGAATTTCTTCTTGGATTTGAGTAGTTGCTTCATTAGAATTTGTATTCTTTTTCATTTGTTGCTTCTTTTTTTTGTTTTTCATCGTTTACCCTCCGGTTTGTTCATTTATTCTATTAGTATAATCAATACGAGAAGAAACCATAACAAACGGAAGAATGGTTTTTCATCCGCCTTAAGATGGAAGGAAGGACTATTATTCAAACGCTAATATGTGATACAAATCACATATTGACGGTTCTTTGTTTGATAAAATGCTCGTATAGTCTTTATGGAATGGAAGTGACTGAAATGAAAGTAATTTTGCCTAAACAGCATGGAGCGTGGGCTATGTTGATCCTTCCCTTTTTGCTTAGTAGCATTATTGGAAACCCAAGTTTATTTCATCTTCCTTTATTTTTCGGCTGGTTGTTTTTATATTTAGCTACATATCCGCTCTTATTATTTTTAAGAAGGAAGAAGCCTAGTCTTCACGGAAAATGGGCGAGTATTTATTTAGGTTTGGCATTCCTTTTCCTTATTCCACCCCTTTTATATGAGTGGAGGTTGATTTATTTTGGTATAGCCATGATTCCCTTTTTCATCATTAATATATATTTTGCTAAAATCAATCGAGAAAGAGCTTTTTGGAATGATGTAACAGCGATTAGTTCGTTTTGTGTAGGAGGGCTTGCAAGCTATTATTTAGGGGTGGGTTCGCTTGATGAAATGGCCTGGTTTTTAGCCATATTATCGTTTCTTTTTTTCCTTGGTAGTACTTTTTATGTCAAAACAATGATTCGTGAAAAAAAGAATCCAAAGTATAAATGGTATTCATGGGGCTATCATGCGTTAATACCTATCCTTTTACTTATCACAGGGAATGGATTATTTCTAATTGCGTATATTCCAAGTGTATTAAGAGCATTTTTATTTTATGGAAAGAAAATGTCTATCAAAAAAGTAGGGATTCTGGAAATTGAAAACTCGGTGTTTTTTTTGTTAGCCATATTAATGATTATGTATATATGATGATGTTTTTTGATAAGCAAGCGGGTGATTCGTTGTGTTTTTCGTCTCTCAAGTGATCACTGGCGTAAAGGGAATTTCTTTTACTTCTCATGGTAATGCAGGAGCTC
This sequence comes from Bacillus spongiae, assembly GCF_037120725.1. Classification (NCBI taxonomy): domain Bacteria; kingdom Bacillati; phylum Bacillota; class Bacilli; order Caryophanales; family Bacillaceae; genus Bacillus; species Bacillus spongiae. The sequence continues at coordinate 30,209 of NZ_JBBAXC010000023.1, read as the reverse complement.
ATAAGTTTGAGTTGCTGTGAAGTAAGAAATCTAGCCTTAAAAGGGTGGAATGAAATATGGCCTATTTTTTCGCATTTTGAAAAAATAGACATTCTTCTTATAACCAATAAGCAAGTCCAACATATATTGATACAAGAGCAGAGCTTCTGATACTTGTCCGTATTGTTATCACCTCCTCGAATAAACTCTGCTCGAAAGAATAGACCCTAGGAATTTACTTCGCTTAGGGTCTTTGTGTTTGGAATAAATAATTATTTTTTGGTACGGGCTTGTGTTTTATTGTTCACCCTTTGTCCTTTTAAGGGCAAAAAATCCGTGGCCTCTTTTGATTATAGCTACATCAGAAGTGTAGCATTGGCGTGGAAAATTTTTAAAAATATTTTTATTTTAAGGCTCTTTTATTTCAATTGGAATGCATCAATACGTAGTATTGGCAATTCATTCATCCCTTCATTTCCTTCTTATTCAACTACACTACTCCGTTAGTTGAATAAGAAATAACCTAAATGTATCTTATGTTTCCGCATTTGGAATTGAATTTCCTTTAATTATTATATCGTTCATTGTAACTTCATTTGATGACGAATGCTCTCTAATACATGGAACCATGCAAGGTAATGGTTTAGGGACTTGGCTGCAACACCGTTACATTGAAAGAAATGAAGGGGATTAGTAATTTTAAAATAGCGTTAGTATTCGCACTGGAATGGCAACAATTAAGTCAGGCTCAAAAAAGCAGAATCTAGAGAAATTGACGCGAAATTATATAGATTTCTGTCCGATTAACTACTCATCATTGTGATATAGAGTCAATCTATCACGTGAGGTAGAAGCTTTTCTCGAGAAGAGATATAACCAAAAAGTAAGTCGGACTTTGATAATTATGGGGGAATCTACTATTCAGATTTCAATAAAGAAGCTCCTATTTCTAGCTATCCACTAATAAATCTACCATTAACAAGATACTTGTCTATATCAAAAAATGCTAAGAAGCATAAAATATTATATCTACTAGAAAAGGAGGTGTTACTATGACTCAATCAAAATGTAGTATAAGGGAAAACTGCGGGGTTCTTCTTAAGCCGATGGATGCGACTGGTGCTGTTTATGAATTAGGAAATGGGGATTCTAAAAAAGACTGTATTGCGACAGTAACGGCGTTTAATTTAGATGATCCTCTTAAGCCTATCATCATTGATAGTCAAACTTTTGAAATTCCACCCGGGGTTCGAATTGAACTAGAAATTAATCTCGACGGGATCCGTCACCTAACAGTTTTTGTAGAAAAAGATAATCGAAATTGTATCGGAAATCTTTTCTTTGTTGATAATGATGAGAATCCACTAGGATATGTCGTACTAGCAAGTGACTTTATTAAATTAAAATAAGTATGTTCTTATAGATGAAGAAGTCAGATGAGGTTGAGTGAACGAACCTCACTTAAAGAAGTCCCAATAAGTACCGTTTGGGACTTCTTTTTTAGCTTAGAGTAAGGGTTATTAATATACATTAGGAAGAAAAAGAAGAATAAAAAATAGTTGCCGTTTCTTACAAACCCCCAATAAGTCTATTTGATTCGGTTTCTTCTATTAAAGTTTTTTTAGGAATTATTTTCTCTCATTAGTAGCATTTTAGCATTCACAACTATAAGATATAAGAAAGTATTTGAAATAGTAGGAAATTAATGAAATAGAAAATGCAATTGGTGCGTACGTTTTTCTATTGACTTTTCATGACCTTATTCACATCGGTGAAAAGGTATAGAAGTAATCGCAATAAAGTGTTTAACACCTTTGAATCAACCATATGTTTTGATAGAAGGAGAGGATGAAAGATGAAAGATGTATTCAGAAATTCAATCTTAATTTTCATTTCTACGTTGTTTTTTCTATGGGTAGTTGCTTTGATTTTGAATGCATCAACAGATGAGGAATTAATTATGACTATTTTATTAGTGGTGTTATTACATACGTCCATTATTATAAGCTTCTTGATAAGAAGGCAAACGAAGTAAACAAGAGTATTTTTTGTTTTATCAACAACCTATTGAATAGATGTAATGATAAATAAGAAAGGTGGAAATTTTAATGGAGATTAAAATAGATGACTTAACAGGACATGACGTGATTAAACTAGTGGGAGAGCATCTACAAGGAATGGGAGTTCATTCTCCACCAGAGAGTATTCACGCACTAAATCTTGAAGAATTAAAAAAACCAGATATTACTTTTTGGAGTGTCTGGGAAGAAGAACAATTAATGGGCTGCGGTGCACTTAAAGAGCTTGATGATCAACATGGAGAGATAAAATCAATGCGGACTTCTTCATTACATTTAAGGAAAGGCGTTGCAAGAGAGCTCCTTGGATTCATCATCGCAGAAGCAAAGCGAAGAGGGTACCGAAAGTTAAGTTTGGAAACAGGGTCAATGGATGCTTTCAAACCTGCTAGGAAACTATATACAAGTTTTGGTTTTCAGTATTGTAAGCCTTTTTCTGATTACAAAGAGGACCCAAACAGCCTTTTTATGTCGTTGGATTTATAAGGTAAATAGCGATAATCATGCTTTAGGTTCGTAAAATATCTAAATTGTAAAGAGTTCCCCATTGCACACGCCTTATGTAATTTGATGAAGCTTCGTATTTTGTCAAATTAATATAATGGAAATTGTGAAGCTATGGAAAATAAGAATATTTGGAGGTTCATGTAAATGTCAGTAGTTATGATCTTTGCTACGCTTGTATTGGGTTTAATTTTGTTAACACTTGGGATTGTGATAAAGAAGAAATGGTTAAAAATAATTTCTATCATTCCCCTTACGATCTTTTTATTTCAACTTGTATTTCTCCTTGGATGGTTACTTTAATAATAGATAAGGTTAAAGTATGCTAACTTTTTCATACACCTTATCATTTTGTTATTTTTACATATTAATAAAGGAAGTAACCGTTTTATTACAAGCTTACTTTCCAATGAAAAAAAACCTACTTTTATTCATTTAACGACAGCACAAACTAGGAGACTAGTTTATATGTTGCTCATAAAGGAGCGAGGAATAATAGTAGTCAATGATTAATGTATGAATAGGTAGTCTGAAAAGTATACACGATTCATGATCAAACGAGAGTTAATGGTGTATGCCGAAAAGCGAAGATAGCATTCTATTAATTGTGTTTCTTTATTGTTGAATTCATAAACCAGATAAAGGAAGAGTAGAAGGTAGGGTTAATTTACGTAATATTAAATATGTAGGTAAAGCCATAGAACCTTCTTTATGAAGTGGCTATGGCTACACTTTTTTATTTGAGAGATAAATGGTTATATTCATTGAAGGAAGGGAATTATTCAGATCGCTTACTCCTCTTATTAATGATAAGTTTTAAAGTTAGTAGTGCTATGATTAATACAATCCATGTAACAAATATTGATAAGCAATAAGTTACAGCATGGAATTGAGTAACCATCTTGATATCCGATCTAACAAAATAGGTTTGTAATTTCTCCTTTGATTCTTCAGGTAACTCAATTCCGTGAGGAAAAACCTCTGTGAGAAAATTAAATGGAAGGCCAACATCTAAGACCACTCTACCTTGCTGATCAGAATATACATCTTTATAAAACTCTCCATCTATAACAGCCGAAAAACTTACTATTACAATACTAATCACTAATAAAAAAAATATTTTTCTTATAACTATCACCTCTAAAAACATATTATCCAAGTTGAATTATAACAAAATATACCAATAAATAGTTCTCAAAGGAAAAAATAGTAAATATTTACTGTTTCGAAAAATCATTTAGGTTTATTTTTACTAATAAAATGTATAGTATTAAACTTTGTCTATTTTGAATCACCTTAATGTTGTAATTTTAATAACTGATTCAATATCTCTATTTCGTATTCTTTTATGTGAAGTTCTCTTTTAATTCGTTCTTTTTCTCACTTTTCCTCAATCACTCTATTCATGTAGCGAGAACGATGATATTCTTCACGTTCACATTCATAGCAAACATGCTTTTTCTTCATTTTTCCGTCTGCCCAAAAAATATTAAAGCACAAAGTAATGGTGTTCCAATCCACACAATGGACATTTTTTTACATGTTTGTAGCTTTCATTCTTTCTCAATTCATATTTCTTAGAGAAATATTTTACTTTTCTGATCTCTCCTACTATTAACAGTTGAGGTAAAGAAATACCTTTCTATCCTTATCCTCTCCATATTCAAAGTCTGTTTAGCCAGTATCGGTTTTCCCTCTCAAAACAATTCCTTATGAAATATCAAAAGAATTCCTCCTTGTTCAAAATTATCTATTTAGTAACAGGATTATAACCAACCATGTCGTTTATCTAATATCATCAGATTGTCGAAACTATTAATAGTTAACGTAAAAGAAGTCAATAGGAATAATTTCTAATGAGTGGAAAATACTACAAAAAAAACGAAAAGACATTTGGATGGATAGGTGCCAATTATGCAGGAAAAGCTTCATTCTTATCAAGTATTGATGCTACTTTATATGATCCAAATTGGAGTAGGTATTTTTAGTATCCCTCGCCTTACAGCCGAAGCCTTCGGTACAAATGGTTGGAGTGGCATTCTCATTGTCTCCATCATTTTGTTTATCAATATTTTATTAATCGGATTAGTGTTTCATTTTGGAAAGGGAAGAACCATTTTTCAACTAATGAATGATGTCCTACCTAAGTTTATTTCACGTCCTCTCTATGTTTGTTTAGCATTGCTCTTTAGTGCCCTAGCCGTTATTATTGCACGTGATTTTGAACTGCTGATTTTGATGCTTTATTATCCTACAATGCCAAAGTCAGTCTTTATCCTTATCACTTTGTTTATATCGTACTGGCTTGTTCGTGGCGGAATTGTTCACATTGGTAAATTTGCGGTCATTTTTTTTTCGACAATCCTCATTGCCTTTTTATTAGGATTTCACATCCCGGAATTTGAATTTAAGCGACTATCTCCTTTCTTTTTTGAGGGGGAAAAGGATTTATTGCGGAGTGGCTTACGAGTAGCCTTTGCCTTTTTAGGATACGAGCTCTCCTTACTTTTTGTCCCATACATGGCAAAAAATCAGTCGTTAATTAAACCATTAGTTTATGCCCATCTATTACTTTCGTTTATTTACTTAGTTACATGTTTCATTGCGTTTGGCTTTTTTAGCTTTAATCAACTTTTAAACGATATGTTTCCTGTCATAACCATGCTCGAATATGTTGAGTTTCCATTTATGGAAAGGACTGAAAATTTTGTAACTCACCTTTTTATTGGAGAAATCCTCATTACAATTGTCTCGTTTTATTGGGGAGCAGATCAATTTCTTAGGCAAGCAATGCCAAACATATCCCCGCGAATTTCAATTGCAAGTTTATTACTCCTTTCATTTGGTTTCTCATTCTTTGTACAGATTGCAAGAAGTGTGGAAGAGTGGCTTTTTATACTAAGGTCAATGGAGTTGATTGTTGCGATTCTTTTACCGTTACTACTATTATTCCTGATGTGGATTATTAAGTTACGTCATAAAGATAAAGTGGTGAAACCTGGTCAGGGTTGATTTTAGAGGAATAGTTATCAACTGGAAAGATATGTTTGAACTACTTCCTTCGTAAAAAGAATCATTTTTAAATCTTAATACATTTTCGCTAACAAAAAGAATCCATTTTGAAAATGATCATCAAAATGGATTCTTTTTAAAACGATTACTTTTCTCATTAGCTTAAGACTTGAAATAGTGCGTAGATAGCTATAATTTCAATACTTAATCCTAATAAAAATAAAAGTATCCTTCTTATGATAGACGGGGATAGTTTATAAATTAATATTAGAAACAAGTCAAAATAGTCCGCTGGTATATCGGGTCCAATATCTTCAATATCTTTATTTTTACCAAAAATAGCCATCCATAAAAAGAATAAGCCTAAACATAATAATAAAATTAAGAATATAATGATCCCCATGATCCCCATCTTTGTATCCTCATTCCTCATTGTAACGATGTTTCTTAAATAAAATATAATAAAAATGAGTTCAAATTTCACTTAGTAAATAAACCCACATTTAGCATTAACTTAGGCTCTTCATACACTGCAAATCATTCTTCTTTATGCCCGGGTGCAAAAAGAAAAGAGCTTTTCTATTACAGAAAAGCTCCAGTTATGGAGTAAAGACTATTTTTCTTATATTTCTATTATTTGTTTACTTATAATCGTCATGTTAATCAACTCTAGCGCTGTATTAGAATAATTCTTAAGCTTTAGAAGTAAGAGGGTGCTTAATGCTTGATGGAAACTGATTATTATGACTAGGTTTAACGAATAGTACATCATCTCCGGCGAAATTATCACATTTAGTATTAATCTCATTAAAATTAGGGGTGTAGTGAAACACTATGTTTAGATCACTTCCATTAGTAATCTTATTAATTATTTTATGAATCTGAACATCATTTTTGCTGATAATATCATATATATCTATTTTATTACCTTTTTGCTCATAAATGATAATGATGTCTTCATCTTTCAAATAATAAATATGATCATTAAAGACATATATACAATAAAACATCAGGAGTCCTTGAGCATTAATTGTACTAAAATAATTTGAAGTTGGTACTCTCTCAGAAGCAAAACGAGATATAAAGTTTAGGTCATCAGGATTTTTCCCATCAAGCTTCTGAATATCATGTTGTGAAATGGTTTGAGTTGAAGAAGACTGCATGGAATATTGGTACTCATTAACCGTTTCAAATCCAAACTTAGGATAGAATTCTAGAACATCTTGATTGGCAAATAAATAAAAAAAATCACATTTATCTTCATACTCTTGTAAGACCTTGTTCATTAAGCTAGTTGAAAGACCTTGATTTCGGTAATGAGGATGCGTCATAACAGTACCTATTTGTATTACATTCTTTACCTCACCTTGTACCACCATATCCAGAATATTGACTGAAACATTTGCAATCACTTTATCTTCTTCAACATAAGAAAATGGAATGTAACGGTCGTTCCAGAACCCTTTTTGATACCATTCTTCAAAATTAATCCCAAAAATTTGTGTAGCTAAATCATTAAAGCTATGTCTTAGTGTCGGATTCTTCTTAAAATCTTTAATAAAAGTTAAGCTTTTCATATAAAATTCCTACATCCTTCAATAAAATTATTTTGAAAATTATCTTTTTATAAAATTATCTTAACGAATGGATGCTTCATATTCTACCTAATAATTACTTATAAATTAATCTTTAGAAAAAACGACCTTACTCAAAGCAGAGTAATGGCAGTATATAGGTAATATTCTTCTATTTCTTTCATCTGACTTTCTTTTCGTACCATTTTTAAATTTCCAAGGTGACCTTTCTACCGTTGTTAGAAAATCCAGTATAAAATTAGAATGATAATTGATTAGTGTAGGATTGATAAATTGATGAAACAGAGTGAAATTCAAAAGGTATTTGAGCCAATCGTATCAACGGAGTAAAACGAGCAAGTAGTATAGTCTTTAGTGAAGGGAAGCGGCGTTAATTGTAACAATGAGGTCCCAATTTGGTAGCGGTTCATTTTCATAAATTAAAAGGGAAGCTTTCTATTTTAGTTGAATAAGAACAGTATACAATTTTTAGAGGAAAGGAAATGAATCATTTATGAAAGTTGGACTAATTCGTCATTTCAAAGTGACGAGAGGGTACCCAAGTAAAATGGTTACGTCTGATGAATTAATGAGTTGGGTTACCGAATATGACGAATCGGATGTTGAGGAAATAGAGGTGAACTTATGTAATATTCAATGGGAAAAATGTTTCTCTAGCGATTTATCGAGAGCTAAAGCGACAGCAGAGAAGTGTTTCGATGGAACTATCGTCTATGTTGATGAATTACGAGAGATTTCTCTTTCACCTATCTTTCAGTCAAAAATTAAACTCCCTCTATTTGTTCATTTATTCTGTATAAGGTTGGCATGGCTCTTGAACCATAAGTCACAACTAGAAAAAAAGAGTGAGGTGTTAAATCGATTGAACAAAGCTTTGGATATAGCCTTACATTCAAAGGATAACGTACTTATTGTTAGTCATGGAGGCACTATGTTTTATTTAAGGAGGGAGTTACGAAAGAGAGGCTTTAAGGGACCAAAATTTAATCGACCTAGAAATGGCGTTGTTTATCTATTTGGAGATGATTAAAGAGGGTCAAAGAATTTTAAGCTTTGTGTAACAATATCTTAAGGTGGCCTTTATAGAAGTTAGAGAGAAGCAGTAGCGACGTACCCTCAAAAAGATGTTTTATATATTGAACATCTATTATTTTTCACTACATAACAAAATTCCTTTTCAATGAAGTGTTTTTTACTTATATAGGCCGTCAAAACCTCTCATTTATCTCATGATGATGCTCGTTGTCGCCATTTACTCTTACCGGTTTTCTTATTGTGAAAACACTCCTTACTTAATATCTATAAAAGAGCTCATGATTTCTTTCACTTGGCATATACTCCGGGGTACAGAATAAATTGGAGGTAAAGGAACGACGAAGGAAAGGAGTTATCCATGTGAAGAAACGAGAGAAAAAACAGATGGAGATACCGCAACCAATAAGAGAAGACGGAGCTGGTTTTGTAGATCTTGGTCCACGTGACGTCATGCGAGACAAGGAAAATCCAGATATGCTAGTCCCTCCTATGACAGATGCTGGAACAATCCCAAATTTGAAGTTTTCTTTTTCTGACACGTATATGAACTTAGATAAGGGAGGCTGGTCTAGGCAAATCACGGAAAGAGAGCTTCCCATTGCGACACAGCTTGCGGGTGTAAACATGTCGCTAACGGAAGGAGGGGTTCGTGAACTTCATTGGCACAAGGAGTCGGAATGGGCTTATATGATTTGGGGGCATGCTCGCATCACAGCAGTGGATCAAAAGGGTAGAAACTTTATAGCAGACGTTGGCCCGGGTGATTTATGGTATTTTCCTTCAGGCATTCCACATTCAATTCAAGGATTGAAAGGGGGCTGTGAGTTTTTACTCGTTTTTGATGACGGGAGCTTTTCTGACCTTGACACATTTTCGGTCTCAGATTGGTTTGCACATACTCCAAAAGAGGTACTTTCTGCAAACTTTGGTGTCCCGATAAGTTCTTTAGCAGGTATCCCGAAAAAACAGCGCTATATTTATCAATCCACGGTTCCTGGATCTATAGAAAGTGATCGCGTGCTCTCCCCAAATGGAACCGTGCCGTTAACCTTTACTCATCGATTACTTGCACAAAAGCCAATTGAATCTAGTGGAGGAACAGTAAGAATTGTAGATTCTACTACCTTTAAAGTATCCAAAACGACAGCGGCAGCGTTAGTGGAAGTGAAGCCAGGTGGAATTCGTGAAATGCATTGGCATCCAAATGCTGATGAATGGCAATATTATTTAACGGGAAAGGCACGAATGTCTGTGTTTGCATCCAATGGTACTTCTCGAACATTTAATTATCGTGCAGGAGATGTCGGATATGTACCTAGAGTGTTTGGGCATTACATTCAAAACATTGGTACAGAAACACTGTGGTTTTTGGCTATTTTTAGAACAGATCAATATATGGATATTTCACTTAATCAATGGTTGGCGTTAACTCCCCATGAGCTCGTACAGCAAAATTTAAACGCATCTCAAGAATTAATGAAATCCTTACAAAAGCAGTACTCCCCTGTTAATAAATTCCTAGGATTTTCAACTTATCCAAAGACAAATGGCTAGGGTGTTGACCCTTACCAATCAAAAAGAAAAGGTATAGCTCTTTTAGTTCATAGCTTTAATATCATTCGTTTGAATTTGTTATTTAGTCTTTGAAGGATAATAGTAACTAATTATACAGGAGAAGTAGGATGAACTGGAGGTATATGGATCATGGATTTCTCATCTTTATGGAAGTGTTTAAGGAACTTAACATTCAAAAAGATTGGCTATTGAAGGACCTTCTATCTCCTTTTTCTTCTCAACGTTCCTTCTTAGTTTAAAGCAATTTTAGGAAAGGTAGCTATCTATCATGCGTAGTGAAGAAAAAAATAAATAAAAATTTGTGTATTTTAGAAATATTTCCTTTTTCATAGCGGGGAAATAGTAGTAATATAGGAATACACTAATAAATAAAATGTTACAATACCCAAAAAAACTGTAACATGTTCGTAATATTTAGAGTAGAGGTAATGATTATGTTTAAACATCTTAGAAATAAAGGCACACCAACCTCCTTTTTAATGGATTACATAAAAGTTAATGCGAAAAATCTTAAACGTCCTTCTTTTAACGATGCTCCAAATAAAAAAGGAGAAAGAGTGGGAAGTTTAACTGAGGTTGAAGGTTCAATGAAACGAGATAAAGCAAAACAGGCTCCAGAAAAAAGAAGGGAAGAAATAGCGGAGTACAGCAAAGCTCTTAAAAAATTTGGACTAACTTTCGCAGATGTGGTTGCCTCTTCGCCGAAACATCAACATTCACGTGAAAAAATGAAAGAAATTGCTGTGACGATTATAGATGATCTAGAGATTAAAAATAAGCTTATGAAAACAGGTAAATTACCTCCTAAAGAGTTAATGGAGAAAACCGATATTAAAAAGGGAAAGTTTGAAAGGAATGGTAAATATATCATTGCGGTAGTTCTATTGCTAGAAGGGGATTACCCTCACTTACAAAACTATTTTATGAACTAACTCAAGAGATGATAAGAGGAGTCGCATCATGAATAAAGGTATAGTATTAGAGAAACACAAAAACTATTTAATTATCTTAAATTCATCAGGAGTATTTGTTAAAGCAGAACGATTAGATTGTCAAATAGGAGAAGAAATTACCTATACTGAACTGAAGCAGAAGAAAGTACGAAGTTTTTTACGTACATACCAAAAGGTCGCAATAGTTGTCGCAACAATCACCTTATTGTTTAACCTCTCCAATCCTTTTCAGAATGGACATGCATCTGCATATGTTTCTCTTGATATGAATTTTAGTGCAGAGTTTATAATGAATGATGAGGGTCAAATTATTGACATAGTATCATATAACGACAAAGCTGACCCAATCTTAAAAGAATTAAGTGATTGGAAATATAAAGAATTTGATGAAGTATTTCCTCAATTAATGAAAATTGCTCAAGATGAAGGGGTAATAAATTCTTCCCAAGAAATCTTAGTGGCAATGACTTTTGAAGATAAGGAAATCAAGAATTTACTACAAAATAAAATATATTCAACTGTTACCTCTACTAATTCAGAGAGAAAAGGGAAAATTTATGTTGTAAACGTACCTAAAGAAGTAAGAGTAGATGCTCAAAAAGAAGGCGTCTCCCTAGGGAAATACATGATTTCTCAAATAAGCTCTTTTGATGAAGATGTTTTAACTGTTGACGAAATTAAGTCAAAATCGATAAATGAATTAGATGAAAATATTGAGAAGTTAAGCTTTTTAATAGAGAATGAAATTACTGAAGAAGATTATAAAGTTATCAAATCACTATACAAAAAAAGGATGAATAACAATTCGGGAAATCGTGATACTGCTGTCAATGAGATAGATTTTGAACAAGTCGTTTTACAACACACCAAAATGAAAAATAGAGAGAATGGGAACAAAGATGAGACTTGGACAAAAGAGACTGACGCTCACGTTAATGATCAAATTCAAGAATATGATCGTCCTAAAAAAAGAGATAGAGATTCAACAGAGGCATTATCACCATTTAGCCTGATAGAAGGGCAAGATCGATTAGATACAGTGCAATCACAAGACCCAATAAAAAAACCTGATCGGGAATATCCAGTAGTAAAACCTGAACCGGAATACCCAGTTAAAGAGCCGAAGCCAGAAGAACCGGTAGAAGAGCCGGTAGAAGAGCCGAAGCCACAAGAACCAGTAGAAGAGCCGAAGCCACAAGAACCGGTAGAAGAGCCGAAACCAGAAGAACCAGTAGAAGAGCCGAAGCCAGAAGAACCGGTAGAAGAGCCGAAGCCAGAAGAACCGGTAGAAGAGCCGAAGCCAGAAGAACCAGTAGAAGAGCCGAAGCCGGAAGAACCGGTAGAAGAGCCGAAGCCAGAAGAGCCGGTAGAAGAGCCGAAGCCAGAAGAACCGGTAGAAGAGCCGAAGCCAGAAGAGCCGGTAGAAGAGCCGAAGCCAGAAGAGCCGGTAGAAGAGCCGAAGCCAGAAGAACCAGTAGAAGAGCCGAAGCCAGAAGAACCGGTAGAAGAGCCGAAGCCAGAAGAACCGGTAGAAGAGCCGAAGCCGGAAGAACCGGTAGAAGAGCCAAAACTAAGCACTCTCGAAGAGGTAATAAAGGATCTAATCAATAAAATAATAAAGAATGACATTTCAATCGGCGATATATACGATTTTATCGTTCGTCAGCTTTCGAATAGTGATTTTATTTGGGAAATCTACCTTAAAGTAAGTAACTTTTTTTGGGAATTAAGAAATGATTAGTCCTATTGAAATTTATAGGAAATGTCGTTTTATATTTTAAGGTGATTACTAACTAATAGTCTAATAGTATAACGTATTCATTTTTAATAATAAAACCACAATGAAATCACTTTCATTGTGGTTTTATGCGATTTTTTATTATTTTCAATGGAGAAAACTTGATTCATTCTTTTTAAATAGTGGATGTTAAGGTTTAATAACGAAGGTATACAAATAAGTATACATGTTAACCTGCTAGCTTTGTAACATCCATTTAGAGTTACGAAGCTTAGTTAAAGGGGAGACTAGAAAGATACTTACCTTAATAGAAGTTTAAATGGATTTCATGGGAAGCTGGCATTTAGTCAATGTTTCAGTTTTTTGAAATGACTAAAGACGCGTAAAGTAGCTGCACGCCGTTCATTTGTTGAGGAATTCCTTTCAACCATCCTAATAATTAAAAAATTGAAAGAAACCATTTAAATGTTTATATGAATATATGTTCATATATGTTATATTTGAAATATACATTCATAAATAAGGGTTTAGCATTCAATTTTATAGTGCCAAAGAGAAAAAATAGGTAAAGGGGGAATGAATATGGGGCATCAGCATGGACATGAGCATTCGCATCATGGTCACCATCATCATTTCGAAGAAACAAGAGAGGGAAATAAAAAAGGATTAATTATTGCTTTATTTATTACTACGGGGATAATGCTAGTAGAGTTTTTCGGGGGACTTATAACGAATAGTTTGGCGCTATTATCCGATTCTGGCCATATGTTAAGTGATGCAAGCTCGTTATTTTTAAGCCTAGTAGCCATTTGGTTTGCGGCACGTCCTCCATCAGCTAATAAAACGTATGGATTTTATCGCTTTGAGATTTTAGCAGCCCTTTTTAATGGAGCAACTCTCTTTGTGATTGCTGGTTTTATTGTATGGGAAGCATATGACCGATTAATAAACCCACCAACGGTAGCGAGTGGCTCAATGATCTTAATTGCGTCTGTCGGATTAGTAGCAAATGTAGTGAGTGCCTGGACATTGATGAGAAAAGGGGATGTCAAAAATAACGTTAATTTACGAAGCTCCTATTTACACGTTATTGGAGATGCATTAGGATCCATCGGGGCAATTATAGCCGGAATCGTAATGTTAGTATTCTCATGGTATATTGCAGATCCGATTATCTCAGTACTTGTTGCTTTATTAATTTTAAAAAGTGCTTGGGGTGTTATTAAAAGCTCTGTTCATATATTAATGGAGGGAACACCCATTACAATTGACCAAAATAAAGTGAAAACAGTCTTGCTGGAAATTGAAGGAGTAAAGGATGTCCACGACCTACACATTTGGACGATTACATCTGGATTAGACACTTTAACGTGTCATATGGTAATTGAAGATGATCTTGATAGCCAAAAAATATTACAGTTAGCTATAAATAAAATAAATAGTGAGTTTAAAATTGAACACACAACGATTCAAATAGAGCATTCTTCTATAGATCATAGTGACTTAAAAATATAAAGAGAGATCTACCCAGTCGCCACGGACTGGGTATTTTTTTGCTTAAATGGACTGTCATGAGTATCTGATTATTTCCTATTACATTATATAAATTTATATTATTGCTAAAATATTTTATTGTAGTAGCCAATTCTTAACTTGTTCTTCAAAGTCTGATTCTTTCCAAGCAATTATAGCCTTTGTTTCACCAAATTTCTTTATTTGGTTCTGAAAAAACATATCACCAATAAAATAGCCTAGTCTGCTATATCCAAATTTTTTCCCACCATTTATTGAAAACCACTCCCGAAATACTTCAATTGGTGTGACAGTAGAGACATCCTTCGTAAACTCAGTTTTGATATTTTCCCAATTAGATTCAGCAAATGAAAGCATCATTAAAATGAGAGTAACGTTTTTGCATTTATATTTTAACATAAGTTGTAAAAACCTAATTGAACTATAAAAAAATAGCAACGCCATCAGCGTTACTATTTTAATGGGCAGATATTTATGGTGAGAAACTTAGTTTTTCCCTCGATAACGGAATCTCTTTCGTTTTGGCCCTAGTTTTCTCAATCATACAAGTGAGGCATACCTTATCGAGAGGAAGCCATATCATTCTCCCCATTACTTTTTACTATTTTTAATAAAGTATAACATTACTCCCAATACTCCTAAGAGAACAATAGGATTAATTAGACTCAATAAACCTATAATATTCGTATTTTCCTCAAGCGTAACAGAGGAGATTATCCCAAATGCAACTCCAGCGATTGCTAGCACACCTGAAAAACAACACAAACCTTGACATTTTTTTAGTGATATCACAATGACAAGAATTGCAACGATTAAAACGACAAGGAAAAGGATAGTTAATAAAAAGAGGAGTACCTCATTAATATCATTGCTAAGTTGACCAATATTTGAAAGAATTAAACCAATCCCCAATCCTATTCCTGTGAAAGCAATCCCTCCACCTAAACAACAAAATTCTTTTTTCTTAATCGTAGCTAGCAACGTAAAAATGGACACAAAAGCTGTAATCAAAATTAAAATAATTACTGATATGACAGTAAACATTTGTTGAAACACATCGCTAGTTTGTTGAATAGCAGTCCAAGCAAGAAACCCTAAAGCAGCAGATAGAAGACCAAGTGCTAACCCACCGCCTAAACAACAAATACGATTATCCTTTGCAAAGGATAGGATCAAAGTGATTGCAGCAATGATGACAGCAATCACTAAAACAATAAGCAGGGCTGTAAATTGCATTTCTTCAAAATTCACATTCTTACCTCCTTTTTAATACACTTTATGAAAAAGGGAGTAAAATCATAACTAATTGGAAGGTTAGTAGGTTGAAAAAAATAAGCATTCTCGAAATGGTGCTTAATTCACGTTATTTACATAGACCATCTGGATTACTTGTATCCCATTTATGGGAGGTGTAATAGTTTGATCGTTAATCTCAAAGGATGTCGTTCCGTCACCAATTACTAATTTAATCAGTATCAAATGTTTATCACGAGTCAGGAGGAGGTCCATAATCAACAGCCGTTCTACTTGACTCTCTTTACTATATTTCAAAAAGGAAAAAAGGATTCTGCCAGTAAAAAAGAGAATAAGATAATAATAGATAATAAAGTATGGACGGTGAAGAGTGATGATATAGAACCTTTCCAAAAACGCTATAAATAGAAGAAGGGAAGGATTAAATTGAAAAAAAATCATGTAAAAAGAAGTTCAGTTATAGATAATACAGTACGTGATCTTGATTTTTCAGGAGTTATTTTAGTAAAAGGTGAGAAGGAGATGATGCTGGAAAGTGTACATGGTTTTGCGAACCGATCTGAGGAAATTGTCAATACCTTTCAGACACGATTTGGTATTGCCTCCGGATGTAAACTTTTTACATCGATTGCTATCGCCCAACTAGTTGATAAAGGGATGTTGACCTTTCAGACACGTCTAAAAGATTGCCTGGATATCGATTTTCCTCATTTTGATGAGTCGATTACCATTCATCATCTTTTAACACATAGCTCAGGTATTCCAGATTATTTTGATGAAGCCGTGATGGAATATGAAGAAATATGGAAAGAAAAACCGATGTATACAGTCAACCAGTTACAAGACTTTTTGCCTATGTTTCAGTATAACAGCATGATGTTCACACCTGGTGAGAGGTTTCATTATAATAATTCCGGATTTATTATTCTCGGCTTAATCGTCGAGCAGCAAACAGGACTTGAGTTTTCTGAATATGTGGAAGCAGAGATTTTTAAGCGGTGCGACATGAAGGATTCAGGCTATTTTTCGCTAGACAGGCTACCTAAACATACGGCAGTTGGTTATATAGATAATGAGAAAGATGGTACGTGGCGAACAAATGTCTATTCCATTCCCATTAAGGGTGGAGCGGATGGCGGAGCCTATGTCACAGCTTCTGATTATCTGAAACTGTGGGAAGGACTTATGAGTCATAAGCTCTTAAGTGAGGGAACAACGAAAGTTTTGTTAACACCTCATATTTGTGAGAAGGATGAGGAGTATTATGGATACGGAATTTGGATTCGAAAACGAAATGGCGAGATATATAAATATCACGTAATGGGCTATGACCCAGGCGTATCCTTTCATTCCTCCTTTTATCCAAAGACAGGTGTTAAAGTTGTGATCCCTTCCAATAAAGAATATGGACCGTATAAAGTGACATTGGCGATAGAAGAAGAGTGGTTAATGGATTGACTCCTAACCTCTTTGTTGCAAGAAAGCCCATTCAAAAAAGAATGGGCTTTTCATGCATGGTCACAGAGATTTACCCATCATTTAATAAAAAGTTGATCATTTCATGATTGATTATTTCCGGTTGGTCTTGATTAATGGAGTGACCTGCTCTTTTTATGATTTTATAATGAAACTCATAATCTTGAAAAAATTGAATATAGGAAGAGTGGTAAGCAATTGGGTCGGAATTACCGATTAAAAACAGTGCTTTTTCTTTAAAGGTTGATAAAGCACTCAGTTCATACGTTGTAAATTTCCTTCTTTCAGGCTGACTATATTTTAAAATGTAGAGGAAATGTTTGAAGGTCTCATTATTTTCAGTGTTTTCTTCAGAAAGGGGGCTTCCGAGTTTACGAAGAAGCTTTAAGGCGTTTTTTTCATTAGGACGTAATACTTCAGGAAAGAAGGTTAAAATGCTTCTCATTCCGAGTAAAGTATACTTTATACTTAACCCTTTTACAGGGAGAAAACTGGCCATACAAATGATTTTCTCGACTCGGTCGGGATTGTAGATTTCATAGGATAGTGTCAAGTAAACTCCATAGGATACACCAGCCATATGTGTTTTATGAATGGCTAAAGTATTTAAAATGTCGTCGATCCATAAATGAGGGACAAAGTCTTTACTATAGTGCTCATTCGGTTCACTTTTTCCTGCACCACCTAATGTATCGACAGCGATAACGTAGAACTTTTTGGACAATGCCTGAATATTATAGATCCACATAATAGCTGAATTATCACCTGTACCGTGAAAAAGAACTAATGGAGGATTGTGCTCATCTCCTGTAATAATTAAGTGAGTTTGACCATATCTAGTCTCGATATCTCGTTCCTCATATGGAACATCCCATAAATGCAATAATTGATCATAAGAGTCGTAGAGTGCTTGCTTTCCTTCCAGCGTTTTAAAACGGCTTTTCACAATACCAGCTCCTCTTTTTATTTTTCGGGAGTATGTTGTTAAACACTGTATGTATAGTACTTACTATAAGTATACTGAATCATCCCTTTATCAATTAAAGAGTATGTTACAATTTTGTGTAAGGCAAGCATCTTTCTGAACTTTATGAATCTATCCATTAAGCAGTCAGTTAACGATACATAGAAAATAAACGTATAATTCTTTTGTGAATCAAATTAGAAAAAAAACTCTTTATTTTATGCCGAAATTCGATTACTATAGTATCAACAAAATTAAATATTGCCGTGTAAAGGGAAGGCAAATGGTGAGCCACCAGCAGTGTCTGGTTCTAGTGGGTTCGATTCCCACCCCGGAATTTTTTTGATGCTTAAAAAATTTCGAGGGTGGGAGAGACCTACTTTGAAGTCAATTCTATCCTCATTAGGAGGGGGTAATAGGAGAATTGGGCGTCCATATGTCTTTTCTTTTTTTATGGAGAAATAGAATAGCAAAACAAACTTATTTTCTACTTTTTTAAGCTGTTAAGCCAATAAAACAAATTACGAAACAGAAAGAAAGGGACAGAATATGTTATCAGCATTGCTTATTTTTTTACTACAAATTATTTATGTTCCTATTTTGACACTAAGAACGATTTTTCTTGTGAAAAATAGAACGAAAACAGCGGCAGGAATGGGAGCATTAGAAGCTACTATTTACATTGTAAGTCTTGGAATTGTCTTTAAAGATTTAACGAATCTATATAATATCTCTGCCTATATCATCGGGTTTAGTGTTGGACTATTATTAGGAGGAGCGTTAGAACAAAAGCTTGCAATCGGGTATATTACGTATCAAGTCAGTTTGCTTACAAAAAATGATGAACTCGTCAACATACTTAGAACATCAGGGTTTGGTGTCACAGTCTTTGAGGGAAAAGGAATTGAATCTAACATAAGGTATCGCCTAGATATTATCTCTCAGCGCTCAAGAGAAGAAGAATTGCTAACAATCATAAATGATATTGTGCCTAAAGCATTTTTAACATCATACGAAATCCGTTCTTTCAAAGGTGGATTTATGACATCATCAATGAAAACTAGGTGGAAATTATTTAAGAACAAGAAATAGGTAGAAGAGGATTTCATGGAAATTAGAGGATCAAGAGATTTTCATCTTCACATATAATTTGTCTAAGTCAGTTATGTTTAGAATGGCGAACGGTTCAAAGAAGGAACAAGAATCGCTTTTTCCTCTATATGTATGTTTACTAGTATAAAGGAGTATTTCCATTAAACTTGCTTTCAGTTAACTTTGAAGATTGGAAAGGCATGAGCTAAAAAACTCATGCCATTACTCTAAAGCCCTTTCTCTCTAGTCCTGGTATTAAGTCAAAATTAGAAAATATTTTCTCCTTCCCACCACTCAAACCCAATTCTGGCCTTTACTACTGCATCACTTGATAAAAAGAAAAGAATAGAATTGCCAGGTGCAATAATAATTTTTCCGCTAATCTGCCCACTAGTTATCGTTTCATTAGCTGGAACTCGTCTGAGGGCGGTATTTACTCCTCCGATAAGCTCTCCTTGAACCGATGGATTAAATTGTAATTTTCCCATTGGAGTTCTGTTGAAATTTGTGTTTAAATTGCCTACATTAGAAGAAGTGAATATTTCTCCAGGAGGGATGGCATCCACGAATAAATTGGCTGTATACGGAGAGGTAGAGAAATTAGTGAGTGTAAAAAAGTCAAAAAATAAATCTATTTTTGAATTAGGAGGGTTCAAAAGACGACCCCAAGCTACTGTTCCATCTCCAAATGTTAAAAGGTCAGTTAAGCCTGCAAAATTTCTTCCCTTTGAAGATTGAAAAGCTGAATTAATGATATTGGCAACTGGCTTAATATTGTTTCCCATCCAATCTCCTCCTTTCCATTGAATTACTCCAATAACTCTCTTCAAGTAAGGCTACTCTGTTGAAAGGAAGAAAGCCTGTTCCGGTAATTTTCCTACTTTTATTTTTTTCAGTTCTTTTAGCTTAGCTGTATCGATAAGGGAGACTGTATCTGACCCAGAGTTTGGGATATAAAAACGAGTTCCATCTGAAGTGAATCTGCCAACTGCGGGATTCTCTCCCACTTTAATTCTTTTAATTTCTTTCAATGTCGCTACATCTAAGACAGAAATTGATCTTCCACCTGTATTGCTGACATAATAAAATTGTCCATCAGGAGTAAACATTGCAAAGAATGGTCCCTTACCAACTTTTATTTCCTTTATGACCTTTAAGCTAGCAATATCAATAACGGAGACACTATTAGATCCCGTATTACTTACAAATACTAATCTGTTATCTCTCGAAACAAAGGTTCTAGAAGGTTGTTTTCCGACTTTAATTTGTTTGATTTCTTTGTTTGATTTTGTATCAATGACGGAAACGGTATTAGAACCATTATTAGGAACATATACTTGTTCATTATTTCGCGAAACACGAGCTTGAAATGGTTGTTTGCCCACTTTGATTTGTTTGATTTCTTTTAGTTTTTTGGCGTCAATAACTGAAACGCTATTAGATCCCGTATTACACGCATAATAAAAATCACCGTTTGTAGTAAAACTTGATGTGAATGGCTGCTTGCCAACCTTAATTTCCTTCACAACTTTGTTCTTGATCGTGTTTATGACAGAGATATTATTAGAGCCATTATTAACGGAAAAGTTTAACTCCCCACCAGGCTGAAAGTCTATATCAATCGGTACTTTCCCTACCTTAATGGTTTTAGCTACTTTATTTTTTTTCACCTTTATAACGGTAATATCATCTGAACATCTATTCGCGACATAAAGGAACTTCCCATTTTGTGTAATATCGATATCAAAAGGACGTTGCCCTACAGGAATTTGTTTAATTTCTTTATTGGTTGCAACATCAATAACAGAAACAGTATCTGAACCACGATTACTTACATAAATTAATCCTTGCTCTTTACACATCCGTTCAGTCACCTCCTTTCTTTATTGTTAATAAGACTCTACCAATTATCGTATAAGGTAGAACCAACACCTTTTGTAAGTGTGTCACTATTATTTTATGAAATAGTGCTGAAGGTGACTGTACTCGTGTACTAGAAATAATAGATTAGTTGTAAAATGGGTATTAAAACTTATTTTAAAGAAACCAGAATTTTATCATTGCTAGGGAGAAGCCTTTAAAACCATTGCTATAATAGGGTAAGATGGAATTAATAACGAATGTTATGAGATTAAGTACATAATGTTAGCGTTACGAAAGAAAGGATATACAACAATAGAAGACATACAGAACCTAAAAGATTGATTAAGATACTAAAGGAGAAAGAGAATGAGGATTTATTTACCACCGCTTTTCTGCGGAGAAAATGCAAAATTACGTTTGAAAAAAAACTTAGAATGGAGAGATTTATTTATTCAAGAAGGGGAGATTTGTACAGTTAAAGAGACGATTGGTTATACACACGTGCTTATTTTTAATAACCTAAATGTCTCCCATAGGATGAAAAATAGTATTATGAAGGAATATTTCGATATAATGGATGAGGGAGTCAAAGATTGGATTGAGCCAAATACGAAATTAATTAGAGAAGCAAAGGCAAAAATAGTAACACTTAAAAAGGACTTGGTGATAAAAGGATATACTACCATAGAAGAAGGAAAAGAATTTTACCCAATTGACTATCAAAAGCACGATGGGCGAAAATATTGGAATTTATATGACGCGACGACAAAAGAACGAATTTTAAATTTACGTGATGATGATTTTACTCAATACTTCATGTGAAAGAACCGATAAATAACTTTGATTGAAGCTGTAATTTTTGTACTAATGTTGTAGCCATTTTATCTTGCCATTGGGTTTCATCGATATTGCTTTATCAATTTGTGCTATTGCTACTAGCGTTTTTGGTGCTGAAATGGTTGTATTTTTAAGAATCGCAAAATTAGCTAAGATTACGGCATAAAGTTTTCCCGTTCCAAATGATAAATAAAATTATTCCAATGGCCATCAGCCATAGTTCTACATTACTTTAATTCCATTTAATTATATATTCCATCGCGAGTATCCCCTTAAAAGAATGAGAAAATAGTATTTTTGGGATATTAGTATTTATTACTGGAGAAAATAGTAGCAGGAGGAAGATTTAGTGGGTAGAAATTATTTAGTTTTATTGGCCTATATACTAACGATTTTTTTATTAGAATATCTCCTTTTTCAAATTTTATTAAATTTAGCAATGAAACCTGCACCTGAATTCCCCTTCATTCAATTTAGCCTCATTCTATTTTTAGGGTTTTCGTTAATTTCGGGAGTAGCGTATTTAGTAAAAAAATATATCCATCATGCTTCTAATGGTAATAAGAAACTAGAATCTAACTTAAAGAGGCTGTTTGGTTCTGGAACTGTTATTGCGGTATGGGGGGCGTTTGCTTTTTTTACTAGTAGGTGATTTCATAGAGTCGTAATACCGACTTTTTCACGAAAAGGCTAACTTATAGTACCAAAAGTAATGTATCGATAAGAATGTAATCGTTTAGATAGTTATATTATTATAACAATCTAATTTCTCTCATGGTATAATCTTCTAAAAAAGGGAAGTAGTGAATGATTTGATCCGGTTAGCAACAGAATTTGACGCTGCAACAATAATTGATATTAAAAAAGAAATTATTTTATCTGAAACGACGACGAAATTTTTTATCTCTTCTCCTAATAAAATACCCGATAATGTGAATAAAGAAAAAGAAAAAATCCAAAAAAGTAATGAAAAAGGAAACCTTTATATAGTCTTTGAAAAAGACGGTAAAGTGGTAGGGTTTTTGGTTTTTTATCGATATGACATGGATCGATTAAAGCACGCAGGGTCATTGGGGATGGGAATCAGAGAGGAATACTGCAATCAGGGAATTGGCACTAAACTACTAGAGTTCCTCATCAAGTGGGCTAAAAATCAAAAGGATTTAGAAAAAATTTGCTTAGGAGTCGTTTCAGTCAATGATAGAGCCATAAAAGTATATAAGCGCATGGGTTTTGTAGAAGAAGGTAGGCAAAGAAAGCAAATAAAATATGAAGATGGTTCTTATGGAGATGATATTTTAATGGCTTATTATCTTAAATAGAGTTCAATTAATCTCTTATCTTATATAATCGGGTGCGTTCATGAACGAACGCACTTATTTGTTTTACTAGTAAAATAATGGAATACTCCTTGTGGAAATTAAAGACATTTGAAATAATGATTAGTAAGTTTATAAGTAGGAGGAAGGAAAGTGAAAATTGTATATAGAAGAGCAGAATTTGATGACATGGATCAATTATTTCCATTAGCAGAAAGTTTAGCTACTAGTTTTCAACTAAATCGAACGGATTTTTCTAGTGTTTTTTTAGAATTACTGAAAGATCCCAATGCAGATATTCTATTAGCAGAGATAGATTCTAAATTAATTGGTTATGTACTAGCATTTCACCATGCTACGTTTTATGCAAATGGGGAGGTAACTTGGGTGGAGGAAGTGTTTGTCTCTGCTGAATATAGGGGAGATGGCGTTGGTAAAAGGCTGATGGATAAAGTAGAGGAACTCTCATTAAAACGAGGTTCTAAATTGGTTGCCTTAGCAACGAGAAGAGCCCATCAGTTTTATTCAGCCATTGGATACGAAGAATCTGCTACCTATTATAAAAAGACATTAGTAGATGAAAAGTAAATATCGCTATCGTTTATTCCTTTATACAATGACAGCACCCTATTAAGAAATTAATTTAATTACATAATAAATAAAAGACAAAGGGGGGAGTGAGAGCATGCTACTAGATCGTACACACAAATGGAAATGGATTTTCAAAGTGGCCTTATACTATTCACTACTCGTATCTATTTTTATTCAAGTCGTAGATTTTATAAGAAATGTATCATCTCCTGATCATACCATTTTACAATTAATAATCGGTGGAACCTTCGCAGTGTTGATCGGAGTCCTCATTTTATTCCCATTTGGAATTTTGTCAGGCTTTTTATTGTGGAACCGTGAAAATAAAAAGTCTGTTAATGAATGAATTTAATCGAGAGAGAATATAAAGCAGAGAAAATCTTCGAACAAGTATACGTAAAATGATAGTTAGGAGGGGCTATAGGTGAAGGTCGTTGTTACAAAGGCAACGTTGGATAACAAAATCGTAGTGAAGAATTTATTGCAATTATACAAAAATATGATTTTAGTGAATTTGATCAAATGGATGTAGATGAAAACGGATTATATCGATACAACTATTTTGATCAGTACTGGACAGAAAATGAACGTTTTCCTTTTCTAATTAAAGTGAATGAGAAATATGGTGGTTTTGCTTTTGTTCGTAAACTAAAACATGAAACGGGGAGCAGTTATTATTCAATGGCGGAATTTTTTATTTTGAAGAAGTATCGAAAAATCGGTGTAGGGAAACAATCCGCCTTTCAGTTATTCAATTTTTTTCCTGGAGAATGGGAAATTTCAGAAGTTGAGGAGAATATTCCGTCACAGTGGTTTTGGCGACGGATCATTTCTGAATATACGAATGGGCGGTATATAGAAACTGAAAAAAAGAATGGGAGAGGACCGGTTCAACGTTTTTATTCAATGGAAGACACTATGTAAAATAATTCAATTGATAAAAAAGGTTGTCGCTCTCTAATATGACCCCTAATTTAATTTAGTTAACGATTCAAGTGTGATTTAAATCACACTTGAATATGATAGAAACTTTTATAATTTTTACCATAAACAGAGTATACTAGTTAAATTGAAAAGAAAGAGAGGGTTGATTAGTAAATATTATTTGTCATTAGAGGAATTTATATTTATAATGTTTGTAAGTACTAACTATTATATAATCTATCTAACTTTTGGTTGTGTCATTATTTAGTAGAGCTCTCGGAGCGTTTACCAAGAAGACATGTTTTGGAGTATCATAAGTTATTCATAATGCGGAAGAAAGAGACAATGTTAAGCTTTCTGAATATTGAACGATATAAATAATATAGGGATTATTTTGTCTTTCAGCTCAATGGGAATAGAAATTAAAGGAAAAACAGACGGCCTAAAGAGTTTATCATAAAGATTTTTGTGTAAATGGTGAAAATTGTATAGAGAAATAGAAAAATAGCATATTATGTCTATTCTAAGGGGGCATTTCTCGTGTTTACTGTAAATCAGCAAGAGCGGTTGTTGGAAGAAAAAGTTGTATTGGAGATTGAAAAATTACGGTCGCAAATGTATTTTTCTGCTAAACAGCATGGGATTACGAATCAAATGACCGTAAAATATAGTCAATTATTAGATCAAGCCATTTTAAAGGCTCAAACTCGACAAATGCAAGTGACTCGTAATATCCGCTCGATGTAGGTGAGTTTCTTCACATTGTTTAATAAAGACTTAGTTATAGGGGATGCTTCTGAATTTTTGGTAATTAAGAAGGGGAATAGGGTATTTTTTATTTATAAGGAAGGAAAGTATTCCGATAAAAAAGGTAGTAAAGAATGGAGGAGATGTTGTAATGTTAGATCCTCGTAAACTAGTTACTACCTTTTTCGCATTCATTTTGCTTACTTTTATATTTGGTGTTGTCTCTACCTATATTAGTTCATAAGTGGGAATTTTGTATAGGAATTGGATAGGACCCAGTGGAATGTGAAGAAAAATAGTTTTTCTAAATCCAAAAAAAGTAATGTTCCTTATTGTTTACTATTCAATTTGGTAATATTTTAAAGATATAATAAAATCCAAATCAATAGGTGAGGTTGTTACATCGAAAAAGATGATCAGGTCTTCCTCGGTTTTATTGTACATGATCTCAGGTTCTAATCTATTACAAGTGCTTCGAAAACAAGTAAATTAACGGGGCGAAGTCTACAATAATTGAGATGAAACGAAAATACTCACTATAGATGTTTATCGAAATTAATTTCACAATAGGCACCTCTTCAACAAAGTAAAGGCATTCACTTTCAACCTATTAACGTTTAAGTATCATAAAAAGGAGTTGTGAGAATCACAACTCCTTTTTTACTATTCTATAGTAGATGCATTTTCATTTTCTTGATCTGTGTCGAGGGAGTCGTTTGTCATCTCATTTGGCTGTTCGCCATTTAAAAAGGATTTTAAAGCAGAACGATTTTCTTCGAAATCGATTTCTAAAACAGCTCCTGCACGTTCATACCTTTTATCCTCATAGGAACCATCAATTGGAATTTTCAATGTTTCGATCGTTTCAGCTGGGTTCAATAAAAATTGAGTAGCTAAACCAACCCGATCCTTTATTCCCATATTGGTTTGAATGTACGGTGTCAGTGCACCTAATAATTCAGGAATTTTTATAATAGAATTTAGAGAAAGTACTTCGTCTTTTAGTGCCGTTACAACTTTCTGTTGTCGTTCAACTCGACCAAAATCCCCCAAAGCATCTTGACGGAAACGGGCATAGCCTAATAATTCTTCCCCATTTAATTTTTGAAGTCCAGGTTCAAGTTGTACGCCTATGTTTTTAGACATTGGCTTTTCCACATCCATTTCAATTCCATCAGGAGCGATGATATCGACGGCGGTTTGGAATCCGGTAAAGTCTACGAGAGCGTAATATTGAACATCGATATCAAAATTTTCTTTAATCGTCTGTCGTAATAATTCAGGTCCACCTAGATAATTGGCAGTATTTAGCTTCCAACTATCATGATCTGGAATGTCAACATAAATATCCCGCATTAAGGAGACTAATCTAGCCTTTTCATTTTTAGGGTCGTATTGCGCAATCATAATAGTATCTGTTCTAGATTTTTCTTCACCCCTAGTATCAATCCCAAGCAACAGCACATTTATTCTTCCCTGTTCATCTTTTATTCCATTAAACTCAGCAACTTCCTCTGTCGAGATATTCGCTCCTCCAGCTTGTTTAACCCCTTTTTGGTACTGAAAAAAAACATATCCAGCAATGAGTGAAAGAGATAATAATGCACCAATAAGAAATCGTTTTATCCATTTTGTCTTTCTTTTTCTTTTCAGCTTTTTATATTTTTGTCGTGATATCATGATTGAATTCACCTTTCAGTATAGAGTTTCCTATAAAAGATAATTTTACCATATATTTCACTGGTAGAGTGAAAATTCAATAAGTTTTCAACGTTTATCATACTATTATATTTCATTGGATTAACTTGTTAATAGGGTAATATAAATTGTGGGTAAATGATATAAATAAATGAGAAATTTTTCGAGAGTGGGCATTGAGAATAATAGACTCGAGGTAATCGCTAGTAAGTTGAAAGAATGAGGATTACGAACTAGTCATTCACAGAATATTATCGTAAGGATTTGAATAATATAGAATGCTCAAATTTAATAAGGTAGACATTACATTTTGATGTATTAAAGGGGATGATTAGAAATAAAAACGGTAGTATATGAAAAATACGGTTCACCGGATGTTTTGGTTCTAAAAGATGTGAATAAACCTATTCCAAAGGACAACGAAATCTTAATTCGAATCTATGCAACATCTGTAAATTACGGAGATATATTAACGCGAAATTTCAAGGGAATCTCCCCTCGTAAATTTAATATGCCATTGCTCTTCTGGCTCTTCGCAAAAATATTTTTTGGATTTAGGAAGCCAAAGATAACTACTCTTGGAAGTGAGTTTACTGGACAGATTGAATTAGTAGGAAAAGATGTCAAAACATTTAAGCAAGGAGACCAGGTTTTTGGGTATCTCGGTCAACAGATGGGTGCTTATGCAGAGTATATTTGTATAACAGGAAAAGAGAAGCTAGCAACAAAACCAACAAACATGACTTATGAGGAAGCTGCTGTCGTCCCTTATGGTGCCATGACGGCGTTGAATTTACTTAGAAGAATAGATGTTCGTAGTGGACAAAAAGTTCTTATCAATGGTGCATCAGGGGGAATAGGATCAGCTGCAGTACAGCTTGCAAAGTACTTTGGGGCAGAAGTTACGGGAGTATGTAGTACTCGGAGAGTAGAAATGGTGAAATCTCTAGGTGCTGATAAGGTCATCGATTACACTAAAGATGATTTTACTCAAAGTGGCGAAACTTACGATCTTATTTTTGACATATTAGGCAAGAGTTCGTTTATTGAGTGTAAAGATTCACTAAAACAAAATGGACAATATCTTTTAGCCAGCTTTAAGGTAAAGCAGCTTTTTCAAATGCTGTGGACTTCAATGTTCAGCCGTAAGAAAGTAATCTGTGCGTTGTCAAATGAAAAGACAGAGGATTTAATTTTTCTAAAGGAGCTTATTGAAAAGCGAAAGATAAAATCCGTCATAGATAAATCCTTTCCTTTAGAACAAACTGTCGATGCTCATAAGTATGTTGAGTCAGGACAAAAAAAGGGAAGTGTTGTGATAACGATTTAATAAGTTTTATAACCCTATGTCTATAGAAACTCCTTTGCATTCAATAATTCCAGCTAAAAATAACCATATAATTATGTATGGTATACGAATGGTCAAAGACAAATAACCTTCCGAATGCAAGGATTGGAAGGTTATTTATTTTATTTAAACGGTGAGTTTTACTTTTCCGTTTCGTTTTGATATTCAAGTATATCCCCAGGCTGACAGTCTAGGGCTTTACAAATAGCTTCTAAAGTTGAAAAGCGCACTGCCTTAGCCTTCCCATTCTTCAAAATAGAAAGGTTAGCCATTGTAATTCCAACTCTTTCAGATAGTTCAGTAACACTCATTTTTCTTTTAGCTAACATTACATCAATATTAATGATAATTGCCAATGTTTTCACCTCAAACCGTTAACTCATTTTCTAATTTTATTTCGATGGCATTTTTTAATAATTTTTGTAGAACCGCAGCAAACACAGCAATAACAGCGGAAGCAAAAATGATGGTCAATCCCATGAGGGCTATTCCAGGGTGTAATGCACTTTGTGATAACAGAAACAGACTTCCTATTACATATATTATACTAATGGCAATAGCACAGTATTTTATATGCTTTAATGCTTTTACTGACAGGTTTGAGAAAGCATTATTTTTCGTAATGTAGCTTAAAATTTGAAAAGCTTGATACAATGCAAAGAAAAACGGAATCGAAGTAGTATACATGCCGATTAAGACTGGGTATTGCAAATAAGAATATTCTGGATACATTTCTACTGACAGATTAGCTAACCAAGGTAACCAAAAAAGAAACAGAGCAAGTATGACCAAACCGATTAGGCAAATCGCTGTTTTTAAAAATGTTGTTGTTGGTTCAAGTCTCATGAAATTTTACACCTCTCTTTTTAATAATTATATTGTAGCGGATAATTTATTGATTAACAATAAATATTTATCATTAAATATAGTTTTATAAAATAATATCAGAGCGAAAATGTTTGTTTCTAGTTGAGAAGGATAGAGTATGGAGAGGTTTTTTTATCCACGAGCAACTCCTTATATTTTTTTAGGAAGAAAGATTATGTCAACTTTTCCTATATTGGTGAATAGAAGTAGCCATTTAGGAAAAGGGTATTATTAGACGATTTAAAGTGGAGGTAGTAATGAAAAAGAGAATGGTAATCTTTTTTATTTGTGTTCCTTTCTTATTGTTATTGGGTATGAATGTCCCGCAAAAATTGACTATATCCCATATTGAAATAACTGCGAAAGGTCAAGTCCTAATATATAAAGTAAATCTATCAGCAGTGGATGGTTCGAAAGTTGAAAGTCAATTTGATTATCAAGGAAACCACATTCATGGTTTTGAATTGGCCGTGAAACCAAGTGAATCTTTAGCCAAGCATATGGAGATGAATACGAAGTCAAAATTAATGAAAATGTGCCCAAAGAGGAGTGGAGGGAGCATGGCTTCAAATGGTGGATGGAATTTAGAAGTTCAGTATTACATAAAAGAGGAATCTAACCAAAAGAAAGTGGAAAAGCTAGCAAGGAAAGAATCGACTTTGTATATATTTGATGGTACAGACAAAATAATAGAGCATTCTTTGAAGGATTAAATGAAAGGCTGGAACAGTTTTTAATGGGAAAGATAAAATGGTTTAGGAAGCCCAAGATAATAAAATGAGGCTGGGACATAACTACCTTCAAAAAGTGAGAAAGGTGAATTTGAGAGTTCTCAAATTCACCTTTCTTTTATTTTTGGGTTTGATTACTTGTATAACCTTAGTTAATGGCAGTGAATTTTCTTAAATTCACTGCCATTAACGCGAGACCCATTTCGTTTTCTACCTTCGATTTTCCACGTACAGAAAATCGGGAGAAACACAAATTCGCTTTCAAGAATCCAAAAACTGGTTCCACATCGATTTTCCGTTTTCGATAAATGGCCCTCGTTTTTTCTTCTGAAAGCTTCGCTCTTACATATTCTTTTTGCTGTTCCCAATTTTTATTCACCATTAGTTTTCGATTATTGCCTTCTTTTGCTTTTGTGCATGATGAACGAAATGGGCATGAGGAACAGTCTTCACACTCATAGATTTTGAACTTCCGTTCAAATCCTGTACGATCATG